>JBDUAP010000330.1:0-3361 GCA_040004585.1 Sporichthyaceae bacterium | reverse complement strand
CCGGTCCTCTCGCGCACCTCGTCGACAGTCACGGAAGGCGCGAGCTCGCGCAGGACCAGACCCTGATCGGTCACGTCGACGACGGCCAGGTCGGTGATGATGCGGTCGACGACACCCCGCCCGGTGTAGGGAAGCGAGCACTCGTCGACGATCTTGTGCGTGCCGTCGCGCGCCACGTGCTCCATCACGACGATGACCCGCTTCGCGCCGTGCACGAGGTCCATGGCGCCGCCCATGCCCTTGACCATCTTGCCGGGGATCATCCAGTTGGCCAGGTCTCCCGCCCGGGAGACCTGCATCGCACCGAGGATCGCGGCGTCGATGTGCCCGCCGCGGATCATGCCGAATGAGGATGCGGAGTCGAAGAAGGACGCTCCCGGGAGCAATGTGACGGTCTCTTTGCCGGCGTTGATCAGGTCGGGGTCCTCGTCGCCCTCATAGGGGTAGGGCCCGACCCCGAGGATGCCGTTCTCGCTCTGCAGCACGACGGTCACGTCGTCGGGGATGTAGTTGGGCACCAACGTCGGCAGGCCGATGCCCAGGTTGACGTACTCGCCGTCGGCCAGCTCGAGGGCGGCACGGGCCGCCATCTCCTCACGGGTTAGAGCCATCTCATGCTCCCTGCGAGTCGTTCGGGGAACCGGCCGACTCGCCGTCGTGACGTTGGCGCACGGTGCGGCGTTCGATCCGCTTCTCGACATCGGGCACCTCGACGACACGCTGCACGAAGATGCTCGGCGTGTGCACGTCCTCGGGCTTGATCTCACCGACGTCGACCAGATGCTCGACCTGCGCGATCGTCACGCGGCCGGCACCGGCGCACAGGGGGTTGAAGTTGCGGGCGCTTTCCCGGAACACCAGGTTGCCGTGCCGATCACCCTTCCATGCGTGCACCAGCGCGAAGTCGGTGACGATGGCCTCTTCGAGCACGTAGGTGCGTGCGTCCTGCTCGCCTGGCGTCAGGAACTCGCGGGTCTCCTTGGCGGGACTCGCCAGGACGACCGAGCCGTCCTCGCCGTAGCGCCATGGCAGCCCGCCTTCGGAGACCTGGGTGCCGACGCCGGTTGCGGTGTAGAACGCGGGGATTCCGGACGCGCCGGCTCGGAGGCGTTCGGCGAGGGTGCCCTGTGGCGTGAGCTCGACCTCGAGCTCGCCGGACAGGAACTGCCGCGCGAATTCCTTGTTCTCACCGACGTACGACGAGGTCATCCGCGCGATCCGCTTGTCCCTGAGCAGGATGCCGAGGCCCCACTCGTCGGTTCCGCAGTTGTTCGACACGACGCGCAGCCCGCTGGTGCCCGCATCGTGCAGGGCGCGGATCAACTCGGTCGGGACGCCGCACAGGCCGAAACCACCGACAGCCAACGAGGCGCCGGCAGGGATGTCCGCTACGGCGTCGGCGGCGGTGGGGACGACCTTGTCCATGAACGCAGAGTCTCTCGTCGGGGTCGGCGAACGGGACGGACTCTAGCGCCGCCTCGCCTACGTGCAGATGTCCTGGCTGGCTTTGCGGGTGACGATGCTGGTTTGCGGCTGCGGGGTCGCCGTGGAGCCGGAGACCTGCACGGGCAGGACCTTCGGGTTGTCCGTGCCCACCACGACGACGAGAGTGTTCGACAGCGCTGTGTCGACCTGGATGGTGGAGCCGGAGATGGCCGCGTTCAGCGTGCGGCCGGACTCGTTGTAGGCCGGGTCGTGGCGCACCGTCGTTGTCGTGTAGTTGTCACGGTCTGCGGTGCCCACCCGGGTCACGATGAAGCCTGCGGCGGACAGCCGTTCGGCCAGCCGGGTGGCCGCCCCGGGGACGCCCGAGCCGTTGAGCACCTCGACGCGGATCCGTTCCGGTGGCGTGCGCAGGGGCGGTCCCGTCTGCGGGGCGGCGGTCGCGTCAGGCTTCTTCTCCTGGCCGGGAAGCGGTCGGTCGAAGCGCAGCGAGCTCCACAACGCATCTGCCTCGGCCTCCCTGATGAGCACGGTGTTGCCTCCGTCGGCCGGATTCGAGCCGTTGGGAACGGTCACGAACGTGACGGCGTTGGTGTCCATGCCCTTGACGCTCTGGGCCAGCTTGTAGAGGTCCTTGACACTCGCGAGCCCGGGATCGGTCGTGATCGACTTCGTCGCGGCATTGAGGAAAGCCAGCGCGCGGTCGGGTCGCAGCAGCAGGCCCTTGCTGGAGACCTTCGCGACCATGGAGGAGAGGAAAGCCTGCTGGCGGTCGATGCGGCCCAGGTCGCTGCCATTGCCGAGCTGGTAGCGCGTGCGGACGTAGGCCAGGGCGGCCCGGCCGTGAACCGTCTGCCGACCAGCGTCGAGGTGAAGCTTCGACTTGTCGTCGTCTACCCGTTGTGGCAGGCAGATCTGCACGCCGCCCAGGGCATCAACCATCTGCCGGAAGCCGCGGAAGTCGATGACGACGTGGTGGTCGATGCGGATGTCGGTGATCCGCTCGACCGTCATGATGGTGCACGCCGGCCCAGCCAGGGCGTAGGCCGCGTTGAACCGCGTGGTCTGGGCAACCGTGCGGCTGCCGTCGGGACGTTTGCAGGACGGGATGTCGACGACCGAGTCGCGGGGGATGCTCACCAGCACTGCGGTCTTCCGGTCGGCGGCGAGGTGGAGCAGGATCGTCGTATCGGAGCGCGCACCAGCGATGTGTTGCGCCGCCACGCCGGTGCGCTTGTCCGAGCCGATGAGCAGGATGTTGAGGGGCTTCTGGTCCGCGGCCTCGGCGATCACCTTGGGCCGGTTGCCGAGCAACCCGGTGAGGTCCTGGCTCTGGATGTTGCTGTTGAACTTGTAGTAGGCGACGAAGGCGCCGACCGACCCGGTCACCAGCAGCACGGAGAAGGTCACCAGCAGCGCCGTCAGCAGCCGTCGCAGCGGCCGACGCCGCGCGACGTGGCGCGCCTGCGTCCGTCGATGGGTCGGCAAGGCAGTCAAGAAACGAGTCCTTCGGCCGGGGCGTGCGGCATTGCGCCCGCACGGGGCTGACCCGCCAGTCTAGGTCAACCTCGGTAGGCCGGAGAGCACTCCCTCGGTCAGCCCTGTGACGGCGGTCACCTGCTCGGCCTCGGCCCGGGCCGCCAGCGCAGTGTGGTCCGGGCGGCGGCAGAGCACCGTCCCACCGCCGTTGGCGAGCGGCCCGAGCAGCGCGGCCACGATCGCCGGCAGGTCGTCCAGAGGCAGCACGGACAGGATCCGCGCCCCTCGAGGCAACGACCAGCGCTCGAGGAGTGCCGTGGCAGCCGTACCGAGCTCGGTCGCGCCGTGCAGGGCGCCGTCCGCCAGCAGCGCAGGCCGCTCGGGCACGAGGTCCGCGGGTGGCCGGAAGACGTCGGCGAGTGTCGTCTGGTTCGACGTC
>JBDUAP010000329.1:0-3367 GCA_040004585.1 Sporichthyaceae bacterium | reverse complement strand
GCGCAGTAGGCGGCGTGCTTCTCCATCGCCTGGAACGTGAACGGCGAGTTGAGCAGGTAGGTCCCGTCCATCAGTGCGACCTTCTTCAGCCACTCCCGCGGGTGGTAGTACCAGTAGGCGAGGCGGTCGATGACCAGGTCGTACAACGGCTGCTGGCGCAGATCGAAGGGCTCGATCGTGATGCGCTCGACGTCGTACGAGTGCCTGGTTCCGGTCCCGTCAGTCACGCCGCCGACCTGGCGAACGAGGGCCTCGAAGGCGTTCGGCCAGTCCTTCTCGGTGCCGAGGAGTAGACCGATCACGTGGTTCATCTGCACGGTGGTGATCTCCGTGGTCGACATGTGAACACTCCTTTGGCGGCGGTCAGCAGAACCGTGGCAGGTGTTGGGCGAGCTGTCGACGCCACGAGGGCCAGTCGTGCGGGACGTCGTGGCCCCACACGTCGAGCTCATGCGGGATGCCCTTCTCGGCGAGCACGTGGGCGAGACGGTGCGTGCCGGGTAGCGAGCCCGTCGGATCAACCTCCCAGGCGCCCTGGCCGACGACGAGGACCAGGAACAGGCGCGACCGCAGCCATTCCACGTGACCACCGTGGAGGTTGGCGACGTACTCGACCGGGTTGTGGAAGTACGCCGCGTCGCCGCTTTCACCCCACGCGTGCCACTGCGAAGGGTCGTAGTTGCCCGAGAAGCAAAGCGCGAGAGGGAACAGATCAGCGTGGCGCAAGGCGATGTTCGCGGCGTGGTAGGCGCCGAGGCTGCAGCCGAGAGTGGCGAACTCGGCCGCGCCACCGCTGTCCTCGCTCATCCACGGCATCACCTGCTGGAGCACCCATTGCTCGAACAGGTCGTGGCGGCGGGCGCGTTCCTCCAGCGGCACCGACCGATCCGACCAGGTGGCGGCGTCGGCCGAGTCGACGCAATAGAACTTCACCCGGCCGGTGTCGACCAGCCAACGGACTTCGTCGACCATCCCGTTGCTCTCGAAGTCCCAGGCGCTGCCGCCCTCCGACGGGAATACCAGCACCGGGCGGCCCCAGTGACCGTGAACCACGACGGAACCCCGCCAGCCACTGGTCGGTGACGTCAGCTCGATATGCATCATGACGACACCATTCGCAGCAGCCTGGTCAGGTAGGGGTCGAACGCGTCGCGCCAAGCCGTGTAGTTGTGCACGTCTGCCAGCTCGTGCAGCGCTACGTCGTACCCTTGTGCCGCGAGTGCCCAAGCCATCGTGCGGTTGTTCTCGATGTTCTCTTCGATGTGTCCGCAGGTCATGACGACCGGCACGGGTGCGCGATGACCGCCCGCTCGGAGCACGCCGTCGACGCTGCGCTCGATGCGGTCGTAGTGCGGGAAGCGTCGCTCGTGCGCGTCGAACCGCGGGTGAAAGAAGCTGCCAGATTGGAGGAACAGCGCGTCGAAGGAACCCGCGTGACGGCGTTGCGCGTGCAACATTGCCAGCGCGCCGAGGCTCGCGCCCATGCCGACCACCGCTGTCGTGGTTACCAGTGACCGCAGGTGCGGCAGGACCGCGAGGCACAGTGCGCGGGTGTAGGCGCCGTTCGCGGAGTACCAGTCGTTGCGAGGACCGGGGGAGAGCAGGGCGGCGCGGACCCGCGGCAGCGCGCCGCGGGAGGCCATCACCCCGAGGTAGGACGTGAGCGCCGCCAGCTCGTCGTACTCCGGTCCGTCGTGAACCGCGAGCAGGGGCAGTGGCTCGTCATCGGCCGTGTCCGGCGGGACCCACAGCCGGACCGGCAGCTCTGTGCCGAGAGCGCGCGCGGGGAACGCGAGCCCGCGGACGTCGCCGGCGCCTTCGACGCCGAGCCAGTCTGGCGGCTCGTACCCGGGCAACAGCACCACGGACTTGTCGCCGAAGGCTCCCGGCGAGGTGGTGTCGTTGGCTGGGTCGAGCACGTGCTCGGTGCCGCCGTCTGAATGGGTCAGCTCGAAGCTGTATTCCATCCGGTCCACATCGGGTCCGTCGACCTGCAGGGTCCAATCGCCGTCGTCGCCTCGTCTGAAGTCCAGCCGGTCGCGGGGGATCCGCACGTCCTGGGAGAGGCGCACGCCGGTCAGTGCGCGGTCGAGGTCGGCAAACCGGAACGTCACCGTCGAGTCGGTCACCTCGGGACCGGTGGTGACCGCTGGAGACGTGGACACCCGGGCAGCCTAAGGCGGCATCCACCGACCGGCTTGTTCGGGAGCGGCGTGTGCAGTCGGGGACCTCACCGCGCGTTGCACTGGATCTGGGCTTTGTTCATCTCCTCGATCTCGGGGGCGCTGTGGATCAACTCGAGGAAAGCTGCGTTCGCGGCGTCGAACTTCTCCTGGTCACCAGTCTTCGCGGCCGCGACGACCTTCGCGTCGGCCGCGTCGGAGAACTGCCGGTAGGCGTCGAAGGCACTCGCCGCCGAGCGGTCGGCGGAGGTCACGGGGATGCGGTCGACCTCGGCGTCGAAGTCATGGATCGCCGCGACGAGCCTCCGGTGGCTTGCCCAGGAACTGATCGATAGTCACCGCGTGCCCGATGTCGAAGGTCAGGACCTGTGACAAGAGGTCCTGGCAAAGGGCGTTGACCTGCACGACATAGGTCCGTGAGGTCAGGCTAATCCGCGCCCCGGGGCGGCTCCCGGTAGAGGCCCTCGACCCGCTGGTCGCCGTGGCAACCGGCTCGTCGTCCAGAAGGGGGTTGTCCCGCCGCACCCGCTATTAGAACATACGTTCGAACGGTGTGCCAGCGTGCCCCACCTGGGCCGCGCCCCCTACGGTGGGACATATGAGAGAACGTCTGGACCCGCCGCTCGTCGCCGACGAGCGCACGATGCTCGACGCTTGGCTGGACTACCACCGCGACACCCTGATGATGAAGTGCGACGGCCTGCGGGGAGACGATCTCAAGCGCCGATCCTGCCCGCCGTCCAGCCTGTCGCTGCTGGGGATCGTGCGGCACATGGCCGAGGTGGAGCGCAGCTGGTTCCGCAACTGTCTGGCCGGCGAGGACGCACCACCGTTGTTCTACTCCGACGAGTTCCCGGACGGCGACTTCGACCTCGTGGCCGCCGCGGACGCGAATGCCGACTTCGCCGCCTGGCGGGCTGAGGTCGCCGCCGCCCGCGAGCTGGCCGCCGGCCGCGGGCTGGACGACATCTCCTTGGTCAAGCGCCGCGGCGACCTGTACTCATTGCGCTGGATCATCGTGCACATGATCGAGGAGTACGCCCGGCACAACGGCCACGCCGACCTGATCCGTGAACGGATCGACGGCGTCACGGGAGACTGAGTGGAGACCGCGTGACGATCCAACGCCTGGAGAACGTGGGCATCGTGGTCGAGGACCTCGCGGCCGCGACGGCGTTCTTCGT
>JBDUAP010000046.1:0-11402 GCA_040004585.1 Sporichthyaceae bacterium | reverse complement strand
CGGGCGACGATCGCCCGCATCAAGGACATGAACGGGTTGGCCTCCGGCGCGGCGCAGGCCGGCCAGGTCCTGCTGGTCCCGGCGGGGCGCTAGGCCGGCGGTCAGGCCGTCTCGGCTCGGCCCTCCTCGGGGTCTCCTCGCTCGGGGTCGGCGACGCCCGCTCGCACTGCCTCCAGCTGGGCGCTGAACGCGATGCCGAGAAAGAGCGCGATCGAGGTCAGGTTGGCCCAGAGCAGCAGCGCCACGATGCCGGTGAGGGGGCCGTAGGTCGACCCGAACGACCCGCTGACCTCGACGTACAACGAGAGCAGATAGGTGAAGAGCAGCCACAAGGTCAGGGCGACGCCCGCACCAATGCCGGTCCACGACCAGCCCGGCTGCCGCCGTCGCGGCGCGCGGTTGATGAGCACGGTGAACGACGCGAGCGCGAGCAGGACACCCACGGGGAACCGGAGCGCGAGCCAGATGCCCTCCTGCCGGTCGGTCCAGCCGTAGGTGCGGGCGAGGACCGCCCCGACCGTTCCACCGGTGACGATGACGAGGAAGCCGGTCACCGAGAGGATGCCTGCAGTTGCGGCATGACCCGCCGCGCGGAGGTACTTGCTCGTCGATGGCCGGTCGCGCTGGATCCCGTAGATGCGGTTGGCGCCACGCTCGACCTGCCCCATCGCGAGGGTCAGGGCTAACAGGGCCACGCCGAGGCCGATCCACAGCGCGAGCTGACCTTGTTCGAGGGTGCGGCCCTGGTCCAGCGTCTGCTTCACGATCTCGTCGGTGGCTCCCGGAGTCACACGGAGCAGAACTTCACGCAGGACCTTGGCGACGCCGTCCGCGCGAACGGTGCTAGACAGGCCGATGAAGGCGATGCCGAGCGGCACCAGGGCCAAGACCAGCTGGAGGGCGAGGGCTCGGGAGTGGCTGAAGCCGTCGCCGTAGCGGAACCGGATGAACGCGTTCTTGATGAGTGTGAACCGGCCGTACCGGCGCAACGTCGCGGGCGCATCCTCGGTGGAGAGGAAGCTGGGGTCCATCGTGCGGGTCTGTGGCACCCTCGTCACCGAGCTCAAGGCACGCGCACCTTCAGGGCTCCCGCCTGGATGCGGATGTCCATCGTGCGACCCGGCGAGATGAGGTCCCCGTCGATCTGGCGTGGCTGCGATTGCTGCGCCTGCACGACGATGTGCCGGCCACGGAAGCGCTCCATCGTGCGGTCGGGCACGTCAGCCTTTCTGAGCACCCGGCCGGCTACCCGCAGCCAGTCCATGAGGTGGCGCGGCGCGATCAGGACGACGTCGAGCACGCCGTCGTCGGGCTTGGCGTCGGGAAGCAGCGGGATGCCACCCTGAAGCTTGCCCACGTTTCCCACGATGACGGTCCTCAGTCGTCGGGTCATGGTTTCCCCGTCGTCGACGGTGACGGTGACGCTGACACCACGATCGCGCAGGTGCCGGGTGGCCGAGACGACGTACGCCGGCCAGCCCACCTTGTCCTTCAGTCCTTCCGGCGCGTCGCGCATCATCGCCGCATCGAAGCCGAGACCAGCCATCACGGCGAACTTTCGGTCCTCGATCGCGCCCACGTCGAGGTCGACCGTGCGCCCCTCGATGCCGATGCGCAATGCCTCGTCCTCGTCGTCGAGCGGGAGGTCGAGGTTGCGGGCCAGCAGGTTTCCGGTGCCGGCGGGCAGGACGGCGAGCGGCACGTCACAGCCCGCCATGGCCGTCACGGCTGCCATCACGGTGCCATCACCGCCGCACACGAAGACGACGTGGCATTTGTCATGGATAGCCCGCTCGCACATGCCGATGCCAGGGTCGTCCTCGGTGGTCTCCAGCCACAGCGGCCCGGCCCAGCCGTGCTCGCTCATGAACTGCTCGACCCGCTCGGTCATGCTGGGCAGGTCGGGGACCTTCAAGGGGTTGTAGACGACGGCGGCCCGCTTCACCCGGCTGCCAGCTCTCGTTCCTCGCGATGTTCGGCTTCCCGTCCACCACGCCCGAAGATGCTCGTCGCGGCGATAACGATGCAGGTCACGCCGTTGATGTAGGAGCCGACGATGTCGCTCGGGTGGTGCATGCCCCGGTAGAGGCGGCCGTAGGCGACCAGGAACGGCACCGCGACGAGCAGCGTTATGCCGAGGATCTTCAGCCAGCGCCGCCGGACGAACCACAGCACGAGAAGTGCGCTGGCGAAGAACAGCGCGGTGGCGGCGCCGGTGTGCCCGCTCGGGAAGCTCGAGGTCGGGGGGCTCGCGTCCAGACGCCTGACGCTTGGCCGGCGGCGGTCGATCGTCAGGGTGACGAGGAGGAACACGACAGCTTGGGCCGAGACGGCGAGGACCAAGAACACCGAGAGGTCCCACCTCTTCGAGGCCAGCCGCAGCGCGATCGCCACCACGATCATCGCGCCGATGATGGCAATCGTGTTGCCGAGCCCCGACAGGACGTAGGTGACGTCGTTCATCTCCGGCGTCCGGTCCGCGGCAAGCGCCCTGTTGACGGCGTCCTCATCGCGGATGGGCCAGGAGTTCTCGATGACCTTGGTGAGCAGGAGCCCGAGCCCGACCAAAAGGGCATACAGGATCGCGAGCAGCGGGAGAACTCGGCCGGCGACCCGGGCAATCTTGGCGATCATCGACGGGAACCTACTCCCTCAGCGCCGGCTCGGCCTCGGGGTCCACACCTTCGTCGACCGTCGAGGGCCGCCGTCCCTGCTCCCGGCGCCAGATCTCGAACGCCGCGCTGGTGCCCGCGAGGCATGCCAACGCGACGACCCAGCCGGCGGCCACGTCGCTGACGTAGTGCACGCCCAATGCGATGCGGTCATAGCCGGTCAGCAGGACCAGCGCCGCGCCGAGTGTGTAGGCGACCAGCCTGCCGGTGCGCTCGAGGACCGGGAGGAAGACCAGGATCACGATCCCCACGCAGAGCAGGGAGTTCAGGGCGTGCCCGCTCGGAAAGCTGTAACCGGATGCGGTCGCGACCGGTTCGGGGAAGGCCGGCCGTGTTCGCTCGACCAGGTGCTTGAGCACGACACCGAGCACGCCGCCGATCGCCATGGTCACCAGGGCCCACCACGCCAGCCGCCTGGCGCCTCGCCACCACAGCCATCCGGCGACGAGCACGACGACAGCCCGGAAGACGAACGGATCCAGCACGACACTGCCGAGGTCGAGCAGGTCCACGGTGGTCGAGTGGCCGAGGACGGCGCCGTGGAGGTCGTTGGCGACCGACTTGTCAAGCCGTTCCAGCGGTTCCCACTCGGAGAGAACCAGCAGCATGAGCAGGGTGAAGGGGATCGCAATGACCGCGGCCGCTGCAGCGCCGATGAAGAGCCGCACGGCAAGACTGCGGCTCTGTTCTGCACTGTCGCCACTGCTGCGGGCGGTGGGAGCGAGGGAGCGCGTCACGGTCGACGTCTACCCCCTTGCCTCGGTGCCCACTCGCCGAGCGATAACTGTTCTAGTGGCAGCCGTCGGGAGTGGCCAGGCAGGACGTGCCGTTGGCAATGTCCACGATCGCTGACCAGTCATCGGCGTTCGCGGCGAACGAACCACGGCCGACCACCGTGACGGTGACACCTTCCGCCGTCACCACGACGACCCGCTCCACACCCGAGCCGCCCGTGCGGCTGAGCTCGGCCGAGTGCTCGCCGATCGGCGGCTCGGGCTGCTGGGTCCACCCGCAGGCGCGAAGCCGCTTGGCGAGTGCGCTGACCGCGCTGACGTCGCCCGTTCCGTTATAGGTGGAGACGTTCTCGATGATCGTGCCGCCAGAGCCGGTCAGCGACGCGCTGCGGGTGCCGACGGCCCGACTCGGCCGCGGCGCCGAACACGAGTCGGCCGGTGCTCCCGGAGTGGTCCACGTGCCGCCGAGCACCTCACCGACCGTCTTGGCGTCCAGCAAGGCGCCGACCGGGACCTTCGTCAGCGCGGCGGCGCGCGGCTCCTCGATGGTCGACGTGTTCTCGGGGACCGACGGGGCGTCGCCCGGGTCGCCGGGGGGCAGCGTCGGGCGCGACGTAGTCGTCTCTGGCGCGGGGGTGATCAGGGTCGGGCCGGCACTGACCGGCTCGGCAGATCGGGTGGTCGCCGACTTGCGCGGCGTCGGCGCGGTCGCGTCGTCGCCCGCCCCGCACCCGGTCAGCCCGAGCGCGAGGATCATCGCCAGGCCAACGACGGGAGTGCCGAACACACGGTGGCGTGAAGTGATGGACGAGGAGCGAGCGATCGGCACGTGGTCAGTCTCTCTCAGGCAGCTGCTTCGACGGTGACCGTCAGCTTTCCCGTGTTGTCGGTGTGTTGCTCGTCGGCGATCGCAAGGGCGATCGGTCCGGTCGTCTGCGGTGTCCACACCAGGAAGTAGGAGTGGTCGACGCTGTCGCAGCGACTTCCGCTGGCCGTGCGCCAGTCCAGCAGCTGCCCGGCGACGGTGAGGTCACCGAGCGCCTGACCCGTGGTGCTCGTCAGCTCGGTGCGCGAGGAACGCCAGAACGGGTCGGCCGTCGTCGTCGAGCACTCCGCGTCAGCGGTGATGCCGGGCGCCACGTCGTACGTTCCCTGCACCCGGATCGCGACGGCCACTCCGGGGGGGTAGACCCGCGCAGTAGTGGCGCCGGCCGGGTCGGCGCTGTCGACCTCGACCGTCTCGGATCCCAGGACGGGGACCACTCGCTCGACCCGCACCTGCAGCGAGCCGGTGTTGTCGCCGGCCTGCGTGTCGCCGACCCGGATGTTGACCGGTCGCGTCTCCGTCGGGTGCAGCACTGTCGTGTAGCTGTGGTTGACCGAGTCGCATGCCTCGGCCGGGTCGGGCTGGGAAACCGGTTCCCAGCGGACGTCGACGCGGTCGACCAGTACGTCGAAGTCGTCGCCGTTGAGCACAGCACGCTGGCGGCGCCAGACCGGGTCGTCAGCCGTCGCCGAGCACTCCGTGTCGGAGGTCACACCTGCCCCGGTGTCGACGACACCGGTGATGGTGGCGGTGTAGGTCTCGCCGGCCACGAGCGCACCAGGGCTGGTGATGCCCCCGGCGATGTTGGCGCGGACCTCCCACGTGAGCACGTCGGCGGGCGCCGACTTGATCACCCTGATGCTCAACGATCCGGAGTTGTCGCTGCGGGTCGAGGGGTCCCAGAGCGCGAATGTCACCCGCCCGCTGCGCGCCGGCGTGTACATGGACCGGTAAACGTGGTTGGTCGTGTCGCAGTCGCCCACGGTGCCGCCGTCGGCGACTCCATGCAGGTCCACCCCGTCGACGTACAGGTCGAGGTGGTCACTCGTCGGGGCGAGGGGGTGCACCGATCGGTCGCGAATCCAGCTCGAGTCGCTCGGGGTGCGCGAGCACTCCGCGTCGGCCTTGGCATAGGCATTGATGTTGTAGTGGTAGGTGCCGGTCGCCTCGATCTGATAGGGCTGGCCCTCGACCAGGCCGCCGATCGTGGTCACCCCTTCAGAGGTCGCGTACAGCCGCACGGTCTCGGTGGTGAGCTCAGGCCCGGCGGGCAGGGTGCTCGGTCCGACCGGCTCCGGCCGCGGTGCTGGCACCACCGGCGGCTTGGGCGGCGTGGGCGGCGTGGGTGCCGGCGTCCAGTTGACGCCGCCGACGCGGCCGGTCCAGAACGACGTGTTCATGTTGGCGCCGGCCCAGGTGAACGAGATGTGCACGTGGTCGGTGTGGCGATTGGCGCCGCTGTAGTAGCGCCAGCCGGAGGCCCACCTGTACGAGCCCCAGATGCGGCCGTTCCAGATGATGTATTGGATGCCCAGGCGACGGGCGTTGGCGGCCCGGTTGCCGTGGCGGTCGGTCGCGAACAGCCAAGCGGCGAGGTTGGCGACCTTTCTGCGGTCCGCCGCGCGGTGAGCGTTCAGGCCGCCCCAGTCCCACGCCCGACCTTCCTTGTGCTCCGAGAGGCCGCCGACCGAGCAGGCCCGCACGATGCCGAGGCTGCGGGTGCCGGGGTAGGCGCGCAGCACTCGGCGAGAGAAGTTCACGACGCCGGGCCTGGCCCGCGGGGTGCACTTGATCTGCGGTGCATAGCGAGCGAAGGGTTCGATCGCACGGCTGTACGACGAGCGGGCGCGCGTCGGCGCAGCAGATGCGGGCTGGACCAGGGTGAGAGTGCCGGCGAGCACCAGCAGCAACGCGATCAGAAGTCGGGCGGAGAAGCGCCGACGGGACGTCGGATGGGCGGGGGGAGAGCCCTGGCGATCGTGCGTTGGCATGGTGGAGAACCCCCGTCGGATGGTCGGCTGCGACCATCCGGCCGCTCACATGACGAGGGGGATATCGGCGGGGCTCGCGGCGGTCTGGACCCCACGCAAGGCAAAGGATCAGCCCCCCGAAGGGTCAGGCGAAAAATGGTCCGAACGGGTGGTGCGAAGTGCTTGCGCAAGACCGGCGGCGGGGCTACCGTTCCACTACATCTTGTGAATGCCACACCTGTAGTTATCCATATGTTGTCCCCAGCACGCTCCACAGGGTTGCAGGCTCCCGCTCCACAGCGGGGTCCACAGGGGCTGGGGAAAACCGCCTCCGATCACCCGACTGCGCACCGGAAGGAGCCCGCCGATGCACTGCCCGTTCTGCCGGCACAGCGACTCCCGGGTCGTCGACAGCCGCGCCACCGAAGACGGCACCTCCATCCGGCGCCGGCGCCAGTGCCCCGAGTGCGGGCGGCGGTTCACGACGGTCGAGACCGCCAGCCTGACCGTGGTCAAGCGGTCCGGCGCGACCGAGCCGTTCAGCCGCGACAAGGTGCTCGCCGGAGTCCGCAAGGCCTGCCAGGGCCGGCCGGTGACCGAGGACGACCTGGCCGTGCTGGCCCAGCGGGTGGAGGAGTCGGTGCGGGCCGCCGGGCTGGCCGAGATCGAGGCCCACGAGGTCGGCATGGCCGTGCTCGAGCCGCTGCGGACCCTCGACGAGGTTGCCTACCTGCGGTTCGCATCCGTCTACCGGAGCTTCGAGTCCCTCACCGATTTCGAGGGCGAGATCGCCATCCTGCGGGCCGAGCACCAGCTCGGCGCGCCTCCCACCGAAGCGCCCAGCGAGAGCGGTGCGGCCCCGCCGTACCAAAGCCCCTAAGACCCACCCAGACAGACCCAGCAGCGGAGTTTCTGTCGGACCAGATGTGTTGTATGAGAAGCGACAATCGGAGGAGAAAAAGGCATGACGGAGACGTCGCAGGACAAGCCCCAGATCGTGCGTCAGGGCAAGCCCACGAAGGGCGCCGGCCTGACGGTCGAGCGCATCTACACCACGCCGGGTGTGCACCCCTACGACGAGGTGAGCTGGGAGCGCCGCGACGTCGTCATGACCAACTGGCGTGACGGCACCATCAACTTCGAGCAGCGCGGGGTGGAGTTCCCCGACTTCTGGTCGGTCAACGCCACCAACATCGTGACCACCAAATACTTCCGCGGCGCCGTGGGCACCGAGGCGCGCGAGTGGAGCCTCAAGCAGCTGCTCGACCGGGTGGTCAAGACCTACCGGGCGGCCGGCGAGGAACACGGCTACTTCAACTCGCCCGCCGACGCCGAGATCTTCGAGCACGAGCTCACCTGGGCCCTCCTCCACCAGGTGTTCTCGTTCAACTCCCCGGTCTGGTTCAACGTCGGTACGTCGAGCCCCCAGCAAGTGAGCGCGTGCTTTATCCTCGCCGTCGACGACACGATGGACTCGATCCTGAACTGGTATCGCGAAGAGGGCCTGATCTTCAAGGGCGGCTCCGGCGCGGGGCTGAACCTCTCGCGGATCCGTTCGTCCAAGGAGTTGCTGTCCTCCGGCGGCACGGCGTCTGGCCCGGTGTCCTTCATGCGCGGCGCCGACGCGTCGGCCGGGACGATCAAGTCCGGCGGGGCGACCCGGCGGGCGGCCAAGATGGTCGTGCTCGATGTCGATCACCCCGACATCGAAGAGTTCGTCGTCACCAAGGCGAAGGAAGAGGACAAGATCCGCGCGTTGCGTGACGCCGGCTTCGACATGGACCTCGGCGGCAAGGACATCACGTCCGTGCAGTATCAGAACGCCAACAACTCGGTGCGGGTCACCGACGAGTTCATGCGGGCTGTTGAGCAGGGCACCGAGTTCGGTCTGAAGGCGCGCTCGACCGGTGAGGTGATCGAGACCATCGACGCCCGTGAGCTGTGGCGCAAGATGGCGCTGGCCGCGTGGCAGTGCGCCGACCCCGGCATCCAGTACGACGACACGATCAACGACTGGCACACCAACCCGGAGACGGGCCGGATCACTGCAAGTAACCCCTGCAGTGAATACATGTCGCTGGACAACTCGTCGTGCAACTTGGCGTCGCTCAACCTGATGAAGTTCCTCAAGGACGACGACACGTTCGACGCCGCGGCGTTTGCCAAGGTCGTCGAGCTGGTCATCACCGCGATGGACATCTCTATCTGTTTTGCGGACTTCCCGACCGAGGCGATCGCCGACACGACCCGGAAGTACCGCCAGCTCGGAATCGGCTACGCCAACCTCGGTGCGCTGCTGATGGCAACCGGCCACGGCTACGACTCCGAGGGCGGTCGTGCCCTAGCGGCCTCCATCACGTCGCTCATGACAGGCACGTCGTACAAGCGCTCGGCAGAGTTGGCTGGGATCGTGGGCCCGTACGAGGGCTACGCGCGCAACGTTGCCCCGCATAAGCGGGTCATGCGCAAGCACGCCGCCGCCAACGACGCGATCCGCACCTACGAGACGCTGGACAAGGACGTCCAGCGCGAGGCCAATAAGGCGTGGGACGCGACGATCAAGCTCGGCGAGAAGAACGGCTACCGCAACGCGCAGGCGTCCGTGCTCGCGCCGACGGGCTGCCTAACCGGCGACACCCTTGTCACCACCGACCGCGGTCTCATGCGTCTCTCGGAGCTCGGTGACGTGTGGGGCGACAAGTGGCAGCACGCCGGCTTCCAGGTGTCGACCGACGAAGGACCCAAGACGGCCACCAAGTTCTTCGTCAACGGCGAGGAGCCGACGCGTCGCGTCGTCACCAAGGGCGGCTACCACATCCAGGGCACCCTGGCGCACCGCATCAAGGTCATCGACCCGGAGTCGGGCGAGTGGGTCTGGAAGCGGATGGCCGAGGTCTCGCCGGAAGACATCGTCCCGATCCAGCTGGCTGGAATGGTCGGGGAGCCGCGGCGCGTGCCGCTGCCAGTCCTGGACCAGGCCTACTACGCAGGCGACCGGGGAATCTTCGTGCCGGACGCTGTGGACTCGGAGCTGGCTGAGCTGGTCGGCTACTTCATGGGTGACGGGAGCCTGCACGCCAAGGGCATCCGGCTGTGCGTTGCGGATACCGACCTCGACGTCGTCGACCGGATTCGGGTCCTCTCCAAGGGTCTGTTCGGCCTCGAGCCGAAGGTCAACCAGCAGGAGGGCTACCAGGAGGTCGTGCTCCAGTCGGTGATGCTGGCGCGTTGGTGGCAGGCAGCAGGATTCGCGAAGAACCTGCCGGGTGTCGACCACGTCGGCAAGGGCTGGACACCGCGGATACCCACTGCCATTCGTGAGACAAACAACGTCACGGTCTACGCAGCCTTCCTCCGCGGGCTCTTCGAGGCGGACGGCACCGTGCTGGACAACGTCCCCAGCGTGTCCACAGCTTCGGCGACTTTCGCCGAGGACATCCGTTCTCTACTTCTCGCGATCGGCCTTCCCACGACCACCCGTTACACGACGAGCGGTTTCGGCGGACCCATCATCCAGGTGCGACTGCGCAAACTCGAGCACGCCATGTCTTACGACGAGATTGTCGGATTCATGGGCAACCGCAAGAACGCGCTGCTCCCGGAGGTCGAGCCAGCACAGTCCGGCAACCGCGACCTGATCCGCTTGCCCGAGGCAGTCTGGCTGGAGCTTGCGCCGGTTGGTCACGAGCTGCATCGGCTCATCCGGCAGGCGGCCAAGCGCGGCGGTGTAAGCCGCAGCCTTGCTCGACGGCTGCATGCGATCACGCCGGATCCGCGGCTCGCCCACGTTCTCGGGTACCTGTTCGAGACCGTGGCCTCCAATGAGGACGGCGGCGTCCAACCGACGTACGACCTGTCGGTCCCGGAGAACGTGACCTACGTTGCCAACGGTTTCGTGAGTCACAACACCATCGGCTTCATGATGGACTGCGACACCACCGGGGTGGAGCCCGACTTCTCCCTGGTGAAGTTCAAGAAGCTCGTCGGTGGCGGCTCGATGCAGATCGTCAACGGCACGATCCCGCGGGCGCTGCGCAGGATGGGTTACTCCGAGGAGACGGTCGAGGCGATCGTCGAATACATCGCCGAGCACGGCCACGTCATCGACGCACCCGGACTGCGCCAGGAGCACTACGACGTGTTCGACTGCGCGATGGGCGAGCGGGCGATCGCTCCGATGGGTCACGTGCGGATGATGGCGGCGGTCCAGCCGTTCTTGAGCGGCGCAATCTCGAAAACGATCAACATGCCGGAGACGGCAACGATCGAGGAGATCGAGGACGTCCACTTCCAGGGCTGGAAGCTCGGCCTCAAGGCACTGGCGGTCTACCGCGACAACTGCAAGGTGGGCCAGCCGCTGTCCGACGGAGGCAGCAAGGCCAAGAGCGCCGGGGAGCCGGCGGTCGAGAAGGTCGTCGAGTACCGGCCGACCCGCAAGCGGCTGCCGAAGAAGCGCCCGGCCGAGATGACGTCGTTCTCCGTGGGCGGCGCCGAGGGCTACATGACGGCTTCGTCCTACCCCGACGACGGGCTCGGCGAGATCTTCCTGAAGATGTCCAAGCAGGGCTCGACGCTCGCGGGTGTGATGGACGCCTTCTCGATCGCGATCTCGATCGGACTGCAGTACGGCGTGCCGCTGGAGACCTACGTCTCGAAGTTCGTGAACATGCGGTTCGACCCAGCCGGTCTGACCGACGACCCGGACGTGCGGATGGCCCAGTCGATGATGGACTACATCTTCCGCCGGCTGGCACTGGACCACATGGACTTCGAGACGCGGTCTGCCTACGGCATCTACTCGGCCGACGAGCGGGCCCGTCAGCTGGAGACCGGGTCCTACCTGGCCGACGAGACGTCAGACGACGATGTCGAGGAGGAGCTCGAGACGCTGGCCCAGTCGGCGCCGGTGACAGAGCGTCCCGTCTCGGCGGAGTCGGCCGAGGCGAAGCCGGCGCCGGGGCACGTGGGTTCGTCGGCAGAGCTGCTCGAGGTCATCACCGGTCAGGCATCGGATGCGCCGCTGTGCATGTCCTGCGGCACCAAGATGCGCCCGGCCGGTTCGTGCTACGTCTGCGAGGGCTGCGGCAGCACCAGCGGCTGCAGCTGATGTAGCAAGTCCCGAGCCCCGGCCTCATACAGGCCGGGGCTCGGTGCGTACCAGCTCAGGGAAGGCCGAGCGCTGATCGACCTTGTCGCCTTC
>JBDUAP010000328.1:0-3388 GCA_040004585.1 Sporichthyaceae bacterium | reverse complement strand
CGGTCGGTCGGGCACCGAGCTGCGTCAGCAGCAGGTCAAGCTGGAGTCTGCCGTGCGGGCCCGTGCCCGGCACGCCCGTGGCCCCTCAGCGTCGCGGCGTCGCGGCGACACCCTTGACGTCAAGTCGTTGGCCGGGCAGCTGGGCGACCGGGTGCTCCTCGAGTTGATTCGCAACGGCGATGACCTGTATGCCGTCACGGTCGTTGATGCCCGCGTCTCCATGCACAGCCTGTGCCGGTACGACGAGGCCACCACCGAGACGACAGCGCTGCGGTTCGCGTTGACCCGGTTGTCGCACACGACTGGATCCGCCCGGGTGCGCGAGCTCGCCGTACGCGGGCGTGCCGTGGCGGCAGACCGGCTCGACAGCCTCCTGCTTGCACCGCTGCGGACGGTCCTCGGCGACCGGCCGCTCGTCGTCGTACCGACCGGCGATCTGCACGCGTTGCCCTGGTCGGTGCTGCCCTCACTTGTCGGCAGGTCCACCGTCGTCGCGCCCTCGGCACGACTGTGGCAGCGCGCCTCGAGCGGCGAGGGTCGCGTGGGCGGGGTCGCCCTTGTCGCCGGGCCCCGGCTTGACCACGCCGAGGACGAGATCTCGGCGCTCGCGGGCTGCTATCCGGAGGCGGTCGTTCTGACCGGCGCGGCCGCCACCGCCGACGCCGTCAGCAAGGCGGTCGACGGCGCCAGACTGGCCCACGTGGCCACGCATGGACATTTCCGTTCCGACAACCCGCAGTTCTCGGCCCTCGAGCTCGCCGACGGCCCGCTCACGGTCTATGACCTCGAGCGGCTGCACGAACCCCCGGAGACCGTCGTGCTCTCGGCGTGCGACTCAGGCCTGTCCGAGGTCAGGCCGGGCGACGAGCTGATGGGTCTGGCCGCGGCAGTGATGGCGCTCGGGACGCGCACCCTGGTGGCCAGCACGGTGCCCGTGGCCGACGAGCCGACTCGGCCGTTCATGCAGGCTTTTCATGCCCGGCTGATCGCGGGTGTTGGTGCGGCAGAGGCCCTCGCGGTCACCTCTGCGGAGACGGGCCTCGACGGCTTCGTGTGCCTGGGCTCGGGATGACGGACAGGATCGCGGCGGCTGCTGCCAGGTTCTCGCCCAGGTAGGTCCCCGGTACGCGCTCGCGCGCTCGGCTGAACAGGAAGGCAGTGCCGGCGTAGAACACCTCGGCGCCGGAGTCCGCCACGGCGCGGATGGCCTCGGCGGCCGGGCGCCTGCCGACCGAGAGGTGGGACACGACGACGACGGCGGCAGCCGACGTCGCACGCACGGCAGTGGCGAGGGTGTCGGCGGGTGTTCTCGCTCCGAGGACACGACAGGACCACCCGTCGTACGCCAGGAGGACTGCAAGGGCCTCAAGGCCCAACGTGTGCAGGTCCCGCGGACCACACGCCAACACGACTGGGTCGTAACGCACGGGCGGCGGCGCGAACCCCGACAGCCGGCTCAGCCAGCCGCGCGCTGCCTCGCTGGTCAGGTGCTCCTGCGCGACGTCGCAGCGGCCCGTCTCCCACCATTTCCCTACCTGCCGCATGGCCGGCATCAGCACGTCGTCCATCGCGGCCGGGAGGCCGAGCTCGTCCGCGGCCCGGTCCAGGACCGCGACCACGGCGCTCGGCTCCATCTCCTCGGACGCGGCCAGAAACGCGTCGACGAGGTCACGAGTCGAACCGGTCTGCGCCATCAGGGCCAGCACCTCGCGGGCCGCCTCCGCCGCACGTCGTCCGCGGGCGATCTCGTCGCGCATCAGCCTGACCTGGTTGACGGCCTCGGCCGAGTAGCGCCGGTGCCCCCCGACGCTGCGGGGCGTGACCGGGATCCCGTAGCGCAGCTCCCAGGCGCGCAGGGTGGGAGCTGGTACGCCGAGCAGGCGACTCACCTCGTGGATCGGCAAGCCGGCACCGATCTCCGGGGCGGCACCGGTCGTCATCGGGTCCCCCATGTATACGATCTTATGCACACGTTGGCTGCTCTTGCACAGTATCGGACACCTCCTGCATCGCGGGATGTATCTGCGACCCGCGCCAGCACTCCTCTCGTTGACCAAAGGAGAGGCGAGATGATCGACATCCGGCACTTTGCCGCCCGCTGTCCCCGGTGTGGCGACCTCGATGTCACGGCGGACCAGATGTGGCTCGTGCTGACCGACCGTGCCGACCGCGATCACTACTTCTTCCACTGCCCGGGCTGCGGGCACCACGTCCGCAGGGCTGCGCACGCGATCACGGTCCGGCTCCTGGAACGGCTGGTGCCGGTGGAGCGGATCGAGATCCCGGCCGAGGCCTTGGAAACGCACGACGGTCCGCCGCTGACCGAGGACGACCTGATCGATCTGATGCTGACCCTCGACGCGGCATCCCGCCGTCCTGTCGAAATCGACGCAGACCTGGTGCCAACCGGCGCCGACAGGTCAGCGTCTTACCTGTGCCCAACCGAACCCCGGAGGTCCTGATGCGCCGCTTCCTTCTTGCGTCCGCAGTCGCCGTGCTGGCGATGTCGCTCGTCAATGCCAACCCCGCATCGGCCCTGGCGGGTTTCCGATACGCGGCCCTCAGCGTCGCCGACCCGAACACGGCGCCCGGCGGCCAACCGCAGCTCCTGGGCGTCACGACCGGCCATCACGCGACGTTCGACCGGGTCGTGTTCCGGTTCTCCAGCCGCGCCCCCGGTTACAACGTGCGCTACGTCGCCCAGCCAACGGCCGACGGTTCGGGTAACCCGGTCGCCCTGGCCGGCAACAGGTTCCTAGCCGTGACCATGCACTCGGTCGCCAGTGCCCAGGCCGGCAAGCCCGCTGCACCGCAAGGTCGCCAGCGGCCTCGCTACCCCCAGCTGCGAGCGCTGGTCGGCACCGGTGACTTCGAGGGCTACGTGTCCTACACCCTCGGCTTGAAGTCGAAGTCCGGCTTCCGGGCCTTCACCCTGCGCAACCCAGACCGGCTCATCGTCGACGTGCGCATCCCCTAGGCCCACTGTCGCGCGGACACCCGACCATGGCACGCTCGGTCGGGTGTCCGCGCGTGTGGTGGATGTCGAGGCAGGGCGCCTGGTCGGGTGGCTCCAGCGTTTCGAAGCGCGTCATGGGCCGACGACCTGGCAGGCCGGTCCTGACCTCGTCGTGGTGTCGGCGGCCGACGGCTCCCGTGCCGAGTGCGAGGTGCCCTTCCCTCCGTTGGTCCTCGACAACGACGCGGCGTACGGCGGCCTGCCGGACCATGTCCGCAAAGAACGATGCGTGGGGGTGTTGCTTGTCCGCCTTGGCGGCCATGCGGCGGGGGTTTTCAGCGGGTCGGAGCTGATGTCGTCGAAAGTCGGCTCGCGACTCGTGCACGGGCGCAGCTCGGCGGGTGGATGGTCACAGCAACGCTTCGCCCGCCG
>JBDUAP010000327.1:0-3394 GCA_040004585.1 Sporichthyaceae bacterium | reverse complement strand
TCGACCAGGCACTGGCGGCACGCGCCGACCGGGTCGAGAAGGGGATGGTCACAGAAGCGCGGGATCTGGATCCCGAGCAGCTCGGCGGCGCGGATCACCAGGGTGCCCTTGGGCACCCGGACCTCGAAGCCGTCGATCGTCAGGGGGACCAGGTCGTCGCGCTTCGCAACGCTCTCGTCGGTGTTCGCGGTAACGGTCATGAGGCCGCTCCCGACGTGGAACCGCTCGTGCCGTTGCCGGCGAACACGGTTGCTGCTGCCGGGTCGAACGGGCACGAACCTTGGGTGAGGTGGGCGATGTATTCGTCGCGGAAGTACTGCACCGACGAGGTGATCGGGCTGGTCGCACCGTCTCCGAGGGCGCAGAACGCGCGGCCCAGGATGTTGTCGCAGATGTCCAGCAGTTTCTCGAGGTCCTCGTCGGTGCCCTTGCCGTGCTCGAGGCGCCGCATGATCTGGACCAGCCAGAACGTGCCCTCCCGACAGGGCGTGCACTTCCCGCAGGACTCGTGGGCGTAGAACTCGGTCCAGCGCAGCACCGCACGCACGACGCAGGTGGTCTCGTCGAACACCATCAGTGCCGTGGTGCCGAGCATCGAGCCCTTCTCGGCAACGTCCTCGAAGTCCAACTTGACGTCGAGATGCTCGGCGGTGAACAGCGGCGTCGACGAGCCACCGGGTGTCCAGAACTTCAGCTCGTGACCGTCGCGCATGCCACCCGCAACGTCGAGCAGCTCGCGGAACGAGACGCCGAGCGGGGCTTCGTACTGCCCAGGCCGCTTGACGTGCCCGGAGAGCGAGAACAGCTTGAAGCCAGGTGACTTCTCGCTGCCCATCGAGCGGAACCACTTCGCGCCATTGAGGATGATCGGTGGGACGCTGGCGATCGACTCCACGTTGTTGATGACCGTTGGGCTGGAGTAGAGACCAGCGATGGCCGGGAACGGCGGACGCAGCCGGGGCTGGCCGCGGTAGCCCTCCAGCGAGTCGAGCAGGGCGGTCTCCTCGCCACAGATGTAGGCGCCGGCGCCTGCGTGCACGGTCAGCTCGAGGTCGTAGCCCGACCCGAGGATGTCGGTGCCAAGAAAGCCCGCGTCGTACGCCTCCTGAACCGCCTTCTGCAGTCGACGGATGACGTGCACCACCTCGCCGCGCACGTAGATGAAGGCATGGTTCGCGCGGATCGCGTACGACGAGATGATCACCCCCTCGATGAGTGCGTGCGGGGTGGCCATCATCAGCGGGATGTCCTTGCACGTTCCCGGCTCGGACTCGTCGGCGTTCACGACCAGGTAGTGGTCCTTGCCGTCACCCTGCGGGATGAATCCCCACTTCATGCCGGTCGGGAAGCCGGCACCACCACGCCCGCGCAGGCCGGAGTCCTTGACCGCCTGGACGACGGCGTCCTGATGCATGTCGAGCGCGGCGCGCAGTGCCTGGTAGCCGTCGTTGTCCTGGTAGGTCTGCAGCGTCCATGAGCGCTCGGCGTCCCAGTAGCGGCTGAGCACGGGGGTCAGCGTCATCAGCCCTTCGCCCCCTTCTCCCGCTTGGGAGGCTCGGGCGCGGACTCACCGCGGTCGCGGGCGATCTCGAGCCCGACGAGGGTCGCCGGGCCCGCCGGGCCGCCCTCGTCGGCCAGCCCGTCAGGGAAGCCGGCAAGAACGCGCTCGACCTGCTTGAACGTGCGCAGCGACGCGCCACGGGTCGGCCTGATCTCGTTGCCGGCGCGCAGGTCGTCCACGAGCGCTTTTGCGGACTCGGGAGTCTGGTTGTCGAAGAACTCCCAGTTGACCATCATCACCGGCGCGTAGTCGCAGGCCGCGTTGCACTCGAGGTGCTCAAGAGTCACGGCGCCGTCCTCGGTCGTCTCGTCGTGGCCGACGCCGAGATGGTCCTTCAGGGTGCGAAAGATCTGGTCGCCGCCAAGGACGGCACACAGTGTGTTCGTGCAGACGCCGACGGCGTAGCGGCCGTTCGGCCGACGCTTGTACATCGAGTAGAACGTCGCGACCGCCGCCACCTCGGCGCTACTGAGGTCGAGCATGTCGGCACAGAACTCGATGCCGGCCGGGCTGACGTAGCCCTCCTCTGACTGCACGAGGTGCAGCAGCGGCAGCAGCGCGGAGCGGCTGCGCGGGTAGCGGGCGATGATCTCCTTGGCGTCCACCTCCAGGCGGCCCTGGAGCTCCCCGCTGTAGGCGCTCACCGGTCGACACCCCCCATCACCGGGTCGATGGACGCGATCGCCGCGATGACGTCGGCGATCATGCTGCCCTCCGCCATGGCGGGCGCGGCCTGCAGGTTGTTGAAGGACGGGTCGCGGAAGTGCACGCGGTACGGCCGGGTGCCGCCGTCGCTGACGAGGTGCACGCCGAGCTCGCCGCGCGGGGACTCGATCGCGGTGTAGACCTGCCCGGCGGGAACGCTGAACCCCTCGGTGACCAGCTTGAAGTGGTGGATCAACGCCTCCATCGACTGGCCCATGATGTGGCGGATGTGGTTGAGGGAGTTGCCCAGCCCGTCGCCGCCGAGAGCGAGCTGCGCCGGCCAGGCGATCTTCTTGTCTGCGACCATGACCGGACCATCCTTGAGCCGGTCGAGGCATTGCGAGACGATCTTCAACGACTCCTTCATCTCGTCGATGCGGATCAGGAAGCGACCGTAGGCGTCACATGTCGTCTGGGTCGGAACGTCGAAGTCGTAGGTCTCGTAGGCGGCGTACGGCTGCGACTTGCGCAGGTCGTGGGGCAGGCCGGTCGCGCGCAGGATCGGCCCGGTGATTCCCAGCGCCATGCAGCCGGTCAGGTCGAGGTAGCCGACGCCGACCGTGCGCTCCATCCAGATCTTGTTGCCGATGAGGAGCCCCTCCATGTCGGCCAGGCGCTTGGGCAGCAGGGTGAGCAGGTCACGGACCCGGTCGACGGCGCCCGGGGGCAGGTCCATGGCGAGGCCACCCGGGCGGATGTAGCCGTGGTTCATGCGCAGCCCGGTGACCATCTCGAAGACGTCGAGGATCTCCTCGCGGTCGCGGAAGCCGAACGTCATCGGAGTGAGCGCGCCGAGCTCCATGCCTCCGGTGGCCAGCGCCACCAGGTGGGAGGACACCCGGTTGAGCTCCATCATCATCACCCTGATGACGTTGGCGCGCTCCGGGATCTCGTCCTGGATGCCGAGCAGCCGCTCGACGCCCGCGCAGTAGGCGTATTCGTTGAACAGCGGAGCCAGGTAGTCCATCCGTGTCACAAAGGTGACGCCCTGGGTCCAGTTGCGGTATTCGCAGCTCTTCTCGATGCCGGTGTGCAGGTAGCCGATACCGAGCCGGCAGTTCGTGACGGTCTCGCCGTCGAGCTCGAGGATCAGGCGAAGCACACCGTGCGTCGACGGGTGCTGGGGCC
>JBDUAP010000326.1:0-3397 GCA_040004585.1 Sporichthyaceae bacterium | reverse complement strand
GGGAAGCATTGTGGACGAGTGGAAATGCTGCGCGGGGCTCATTGGCTCCCCATCCGCTTGACGGCCAAAGTGGAGAGGACCGGTGTGCCGCCCGCCCTGGACCGCGTTGAGGAGACCGGCGCATGTCGGCGGGTCACGGCGTAGAGGATGTTGATAGCTTGGTCCAATTTGCCGACGACTTGGTCTAGATCCACGAAATTGGCACCGCTGGCACCTTTTCAGTGATGCGAGCCATCTCGATGCCATCGAGGCGGTTGGTGAACAGCCGAGTTCAAGTGGCAGGCAGCCGTGGGCGTCACAGCGTGCTGAGAGTTGGCGGCCGGCACGGACGAAGCAACTGGCGCGGTGAGCTGGCCAGTGTCTCATTGGATCGCGCCGCCGCCGGGCTTGTAACGGGGGTTGGCATAGGAAGCGGTGCCGATGTCTGCGCGTGCGTCGCCGGAATGTCCGACCTAACGGGCGCGGGGATCGCCAGGACAGTGAGGTCGGCTGTTGCTAATGTTGTGAGGCGTGACGGAGTTGTCGTATTCCGTAGTGGCGAGGCCGAACGAACGGTGACGGCCCCGATATGTGACCCGACGAGGGATATCGGCACTTGGAGCGCTGTCTGAAATGGCCGAGCGGTCGACCGTCACGTTTCGGCATGCTGTTAGGAGCCTGATCCGAAGCGAGCTACAAGTGACTACCGGGGCCGAAGTTGCGCCCCCGCTGACGGACTCGGCCCTACCGCTATACCTGGTGGACGGTGCTCAGGGCAAACGAACAGAATGCGATATCGATCGATACTAGCGGAACGACGATGGAGGCGACGCCGACGACCATAGCCGCGGTTGCAACTCAGTCCCGCCAGCGGTGCCCGGAATTGCGTTCGAACGGTACGGCACCAATCGGTGTCCACCTTGTCGCGGTCCAAGAAGGACATCAAGGCCAGGCTAGCGGATGACACTCATTCGACGGTCGGGATCGCCCTACAGCCGGTGGCTCACCGAGCCGCTCAGATGCGCGGTGGGCCGGTCGTGACGACCGTGAGCGTAGTGATCGCGGCGCACACGGAGGAGCGCTGGCACGAACTGGTGCGGGCCGTGTCATCGGCGCTCGGACAGACCCGGCGGCCGCTGGAGGTCATCGTAACCATCGACCACAACCCTGCGCTGCTCGCTCGCGTCCGAGACAGCGTCCCCGGCATCACCGCGGTGCTCAACGAGGGCTCCGACGGCGCCAGCGGTACGCGCAACGCCGGCGCGGCGGTCGCGTCTGGCGACGTGCTGGCCTTCCTCGACGACGACGCGGTCGCCGACCTCGACCGGCTCGAGCGCCTCCTGCCGCCGTTGGACCAGCGGGACGTCGTCGGCGTCGGCGGATTTGTCCGGCCGCTGTGGACTGGCCGAGCGCCGCGGTGGTTCCCGCCGGAGTTCCTCTGGGTCGTCGGCGCGTCTTACAGAGGGCTGCCGGAGTTCGGCGGGGTCGTCCGCAACGTCTGGAGCGAGAACATGGCCGTGCGGCGGACCGACTTCGTTGCGGTGGGCGGCTTCCGCGAGGGGTTCGGAAAGACCGGCACCGTCTCGCGCCCCGAGGATACCGACCTCTGCATCCGGCTGGCCCGCGACGGCCGGACGTGGTGGTACGCGCCGGACGCGCGCATCGGACACAGCGTGCCGGCGGGACGCAGTTCCCCGCGGTTCTACCTGCGCCGCTGCTGGATGGAGGGGCGCGGCAAGGCACAGCTGGCTTCCCTACTGGCCGGCGACGCTGTCGTGCCGACCCGCGCCGACGAACTGCGGACCGAACGCGTGCACGCGCTCCGAACGTTGCCGCGCGGGGTTGCCCGGGAGCTCGTGAACGCCGCCCGGGGCGATGGGTGGGGAGCCGTCCGGGCGCTCGCGATTGTCGCCGGGCTCCTCGCCGCCGCGCTCGGTCTCGTCGCCGAGCGCATGGTCGTGGGACGGCCGGCGTGAGGGTGTTGCTATTCGAGCTCGTCCCCAACTTCGGCCCGGACGGGCCGCTCGCGCCGGCCCACTTCGGGCCGTCAGCTGATCGCTCCTCCACCGACACGCGACCTTGTCTGAGCCCAGCGCGGGGCGAAGGTCACCATCGCCCAACGATCTGGCCCGAACGAGGCTCGACCGTCGTGCTCGAGGCGGCTGCGCCAGCAGACAGGTCGTCAGACCGGGCTCGGCGGAAATGATCGAAATGGTCGGCGACGAAGTGAGTTGCCTCCTTCTGACGCCGGGGGACGGGGCGGGAGTGCAAGCCGCTCGCGCGCGGCTCCCCGACGAGGCGCTGCGTGAACAACTCTCCGCAGGCGCCGGCGAGAAGCCACGCCGCATCACCGCGCCGGCCGCCGCTAACGTGGGGCCTGTGTACACGCAGCTCGCCGGGGCGCAAGCGTGAGTCGCCGCGTCCTCCACGTCACCGGGCAGTTCTTCCCAGTGATGGGCGGGATCGAGAGCCACGTCTACGAGGTGACCCGCCGCCTGCCAGGCCTCGGCTGGGATTGCGCCGTCCTGACGACCGACAATACCCACGCGCTGCCGCGCACGGACGAGGTCGACGGCATTCCCGTTACCCGGGTGCGGGCCTGGCCGCGTCGGCGCGACTGGCGCTGCGCCCCCGGCTTGGTTCCCGCAGTCCGCCGCGCCCGCCCCGACCTCGTCCACGTGCAGGGGGTGCACACGCTCGTGCCGGCGTTCGCGATGCTGGCCGCGTTGCTCGCCCGGGTGCCATACGTGGTCACGTTCCACACTGGGGGTCACTCGTCCGCGGCGCGTGTCGCCGTCCGCGGCCTACAGTGGCGGTTGCTGCGGCCGCTGCTCGCCCGGGCCGAGCGCCTGGTCTGCGTTGCGTCGTTCGAGCGCGACCACTTTGCCAGCGTCCTGCGGCTGCCTGCCAACCGCTTCGACGTCGTTCCCAACGGTGGGCGGTTGCCGGACGTCGGCCCGGGCTTGGAAATGACGCCTGAGCCGACGGTACTCTGCGTCGGCAGGTTGGAACGCTACAAGGGCCAGCACCGGCTGCTCGCGGCTTGGCCGGCGGTGCTCCGGCAGATCCCGGACGCCCGGCTGCTGCTCATCGGGAGCGGCCCCGAGGAGGCGGCCCTGCACCGGCAGGCTGCCGACCTGCGCGTCGGGTCGTCGGTCGAGATCCGGGCCATCGATCCGCGCGACCGCGCCGAGATGGCCCGCACCGTCGCTTCGGCGCATGTCTTCGCCTTGCTAAGCACATACGAGGCGCACCCGGTGGCGGTCATGGAGGCGATCTCCCTCGGGCGTCCCGCCCTCGTCACCGCCACCTCGGGGCTGCAGGAGCTCGCCGACAAGGGCTGGGCGCAGTCCGTCGCGCTTGCGACGCCGGCGGATGCCGTGGCCGAGCGGCTCGTCGACCTGCTGCGCCACCCGGT
>JBDUAP010000325.1:0-3404 GCA_040004585.1 Sporichthyaceae bacterium | reverse complement strand
TGCCTGCCACTTCTGGACGGAGGTCATCGATGGCCACCGCGGGTGAGTCGGTGCTCGAGGTCCGCGATCTCGTCAAGCACTTCCCCTTGACGCAGGGGATCGTGTTCAAGCGCCACGTTGGCGATGTCCGCGCCGTAGACGGGGTCTCCTTCGACCTCAAGCGGGGCGAAACCCTGGGAGTCGTCGGCGAGTCCGGCTGTGGCAAGTCCACCATGGCCAGGCTGCTCATGGCATTGGAGACGCCGACGTCCGGCACCGTGAAGTTCCGCGGCGAGGACATCTTCTCCCGTCGGGGCGCGGACTTCAGGACCATGCGGCGTGACATCCAGATCGTGTTCCAGGACCCCTACTCGTCGCTGAACCCCCGGATGACGGTCGGCGACATCATCGGGGAACCGTTCGAGATCCACAAGGACGTTGCTCCCAAAGGCAGCCGCCGGCAGAAGGTGCAGGAGCTGCTCGAGGTCGTCGGCCTGAACCCCGAGCACATCAATCGTTATCCGCACCAGTTCTCCGGTGGTCAGCGCCAGCGCATCGGCATCGCGCGCGGCCTCGCGCTGCGCCCCGAGATCATCATCTGCGACGAACCGGTCTCCGCGCTTGACGTGTCGGTTCAGGCCCAGGTCATCAACCTGCTCGAGAACCTGCAGAACGAGTTCGGGCTGTCCTACATCTTCATCGCCCACGACCTGTCCGTGGTCCGCCACATCTCCGACCGGGTGGCGGTGATGTACCTCGGCAGAATCGTGGAGATCGGCGACGAGACCCAGATCTACGCGGCGCCGACCCACCCCTACACGCAGGCCCTGCTCTCGGCGGTCCCGGTGCCAGATCCCACGGCGCGCGAAAACAAGGACCAGATCGTGCTCGAGGGGGACGTTCCCAGCCCGGCCCACCCGCCGTCCGGCTGCAAGTTCCGCACGCGCTGCTGGAAGGCCCAGGACATCTGCGCCGAGCAGGAGCCGGAGCTGGTGACCCGCGAGACGTCCGACCACCCGAGCCGTTGCCACTTCGCCGAGGTGCGCGAGGTCGTCAAGCAGCAGTGACATCGGCGGGTTGAGGAGCGCTCCGGGCCCGAGGAGGGCTAGGCCATATGGGTGACTCCCCCCTCGCAACCGGGTGAATACGGGCGCTGGGATGGTGAAGACGTCGGCAGGTGGTGAGACTCCGTGCAGATGCTCGTCCGCCTGACGGGGGATCGGCACCGGACACCCCTCGGGTAATAGCCCGAACGGGTGACGTGGCCGCTCCACCTCAATCGGCGGCCGGGGTAGCCACCAGCCACGAGGGGTTCGCCTTGAGCCAGCAGCCGAAAGAGCCGGTCCTGCCACCTGCTGAGCTCGACGTTCCCCTGCGCACCGAGGCGGCGGACGTCGGTGCGAGCCGCGAGCGTCAGCGTCGTCGGCGGCTGGTCAACATCATCATCTTCGTCGGGCTGCCCACTGCCTACCTGTGGTGGCGGATCATCGACGGCAGCCCGATCAACTTCCTGCAGATGCCGCACATCGATTGGCTGATCATGACGCCGATCATCTTCTTCGTGCTGCTCGCAGTCGTGCTGTTCGGCACCACCATCGGCGCAGGCCGGTCCCCGCACCTGCTCTACCGTCCGGAGCAGATCGACGTCCGGCTCGCCGACGTCAAGGGGATCGACGGCGTCAAGGAAGACGTGATCCGCTCGCTCAACCTCTTCCTCGCGCACAAGACGTTCCGCGCCGAGATGGGTGGCACCCCTCGCCGCGGCCTGCTGTTCGAGGGCGCACCCGGCACCGGCAAGACCTACCTGGCCAAGGCGATGGCCCGCGAGGCCGGGGTGCCGTTCCTCTTCGTCTCGGCCACGTCCTTCCAGTCGATGTACTACGGCGCCACGGCACGCAAGATCCGTTCGTACTTCAAGGCGTTGCGCAAGGCCGCCCGCCAGGAAGGGGGAGCGATCGGGTTCATCGAGGAGATCGACGCGATCGCGATGGCTCGCGGCGGGATCAACGCGACGCCGATGCCGCAGGCTGCCCGCATGACCTCCGTGGACTGCGGGGGGATGACGGGGCTCCCGGCCGCGTATGCCGGCGCGACATGGGCCGCGTCCCCGGTGCAGAACCGTTCGATCACGACCGAGGGCGTGGGTGGTGTCGTCAACGAGCTGCTCGTGCAGATGCAGTCCTTCGACGAGCCGACCGGCATGCAGAAGCTCCAGGGCAAGCTGGTCGACCGGATCAACCTCTACCTGCCCCCGCACCGGCAGTTCCGTCGGCCGCAGCCGCCTTCGACCAACCTGCTGCTCATCGCGGCGACGAACCGGGCGGACAACCTCGACCCAGCGCTGCTCCGGCCGGGCCGCTTCGACCGCCGGCTCACCTTCGAGGTGCCCGCAAAGGACGCCCGGAGGGTCCTGATCGACCACTTCCTGGCCAGCAAGGCGCACGACGCCGAGCTCGACGACGAGGAGAAGCGCGACGCGCTGGCCGGCGTCACCCAGGGCTACACGCCGGTGATGATCGAGCACCTCTTCGACGAGGCGCTGGTCAACGCCGTACGGCGGGAGAAGCGGGCGATGAGCTGGCCCGACGTCGAGAAGGCCCGGCTGGTCGAGGAGATCGGGATGGGTCAGCCGGTCGCCTACACCGCGCACGAGAAGCGGCTGATCGCCACGCACGAGGCCGGGCACGCGACGGTGGCCTGGCTGGTGGCACCGCAGCGCCGGCTAGAGGTCCTCACCATCATCAAGCGTCGCGAGGCGCTCGGGCTGCTCTCCCACGGCGACCGCGACGACGTCTACACCCGCTCCAGGGCGGAGATGACGGCACTCATCCAGATCGCCATGGGTGGCCAGTGCGCCGAGGAGATTTTCTTCGGCGACGTGTCGACCGGCCCAGGCGGGGACCTGCTCTATGCCACCAACGTCGCAGCCGAGATGATCGGGTCATGCGGCATGGTCGACACCCTGGTGTCCTATGCGGCCATCCAGAACAGCGCCTTCTCCGACACGAACATCGTCGGGCGGGTGCTGGGTGATTCGGAGGGACGGTCCCGCGTCGAAGAGCTGCTGCAGCGCCAGAAGGTCTTCGTCCGGGGGCTGCTCGATTCCAACCAGCACCTGGTGGCGGCGCTTCGCGACGCGCTCATCGACCGGCACGAGCTGATCGGCAGCGAGATCACCGAGATTCTCGAGGCAGCCCGCGACGCAGGCCCGGCCGCGAACGAGGTCGAGGTCGTCGACCTGCGCGACCGCAGCAACCGGCTGGCCTAGCCGCTCCCTACGCGCACAGAAACTGCATGATCACCCCCCCGCCTATCGGGGCCGGTGATCATGCAGTTCCTGCGCCCGGTCTCACCGCGGCGGGTCTCTCGTAGCCTGGCTGCATGCCCCGCCCGCGCCGCGTCCTCGCCGGCGCGGTAGCGGCGCT
>JBDUAP010000324.1:0-3411 GCA_040004585.1 Sporichthyaceae bacterium | reverse complement strand
GGACCAGCGGCGGGACCGGCACCATGATGGCGCCGGTCACCGATGACGCGGCGGGGGCCAGCCCGGACGAAGCGCTGGCGGACAAGGCCGAGGAAGACGCGGTGAGCGGGGCGAAGCCCACGCCAGGCACGCCCAGCGCGGCGGCGGGAAGCCGCACGTCGACGACGAGCGCTACCGAGAAGGTGCCGCCCAAGGCGGCCAAGAAGGCAGCCAAGGCCGAAGGCGAGACCAGCCGGCCGCAGCCGCGCAAGACCACCACCTAGCCCGGCTTCGCCGGAGCCGCTTTCTTGATCGTTCCCGGGCGAGCTGGGACTGGCGCTGGTCGGTCGGAACCGGCGAGCTGGGGCAGACCCGCGAGACCACCTGAATGGGCTAAGGCTGGGCCAGGCATCCGCCGATGCCTGATTGAGCCCGCATCGGCGGTGATGCGGCCGGGCCAGGTGGCGGTGAGACGATGGTCCCTTCGACTGCTGCCCTTGCCACGCCCCGGGTCGGCCCCGAGGAGTCAGTCGCAGGCGCTCGTCCGCGCCCGGCTTCCCGACTGACGAGGGCTCACCACGGCGTACAGCATCTCCTCGGCCCGCTCCTGCTCGTCGCCCTCACCATGTGGATGGGGGCGGGCGCCAGCGTCTTCTCGGGCACGCCCAAGGGCTACGACGCGTTCGGGCACATCGCCAAGGTCAGGTTCCTGATCGAGAACTGGCCGCACGTGTCCTGGAACTACTCGTGGTACTCCGGGATGCCGACGTTCCAGGGCTCGTACCCGCCTGGCTACCACGGGCTGGTCGCCGTGCTGGCCGGACCGCTTGGCCTGGGGATCTCCACGGCGATGAACGGGGTCGCTCTGGCGTCGATGCTCGCCATCGTGCTCGGCTGTTATGCCACCGTGCACACCGCCACGTCGAGCCGCCGCTGGGCTCTGTTTGCTGGCGTCCTGCTGGTCGCGACGCCGGCGCTCTGGTCGCACGCGGTGGAGACCGGGTTGTTCCCGCGGCTGCTCGGGATGGGCGCCACAGCACTGGCGCTGGCGGCCGCCACCCGGTTCACGGTCCGCGGTGGCCGGTTGCCGTTCGTGCTCGCGGCCCTGGCCACAGCCGCCGCGCTCAGCAGTCACGTCGTGGTCGGGGTCATTGCGGTCGGTCTCGTGGCCGGCGTGCTGCTGATCGGCCCCCGGGGCAGCATCTGGACTCGCATCAAGCACGCCGCCGGCGCGGTCGGCCTCGCCGCGGCGCTGGCGGCCTACTTCTACCTGCCCTTTGCGGTGCTCGGCGGCAACCAGACCCCGTTCGTCGACGCCGTCAACGAACTCGGCTGGCGCAACCTGGTCTGGCCCGCGGACAAGTCGATGAGCGGGCTCTCACCCGTGCTGTTGCTCGCGGCGCTGGCCGCGGTCGTGGTGGCCGTGCGCGGGCTGCGGGCGCCCGCCGTCGGGCTGCGCGACAAGCTGGCTCTCGGGATCGACCTGCCGTGGTTGACCCACCCGGTCGGGCCCGTTCCGGCTGGCGGCACGGCCGCGGTCCGCCGATGGGATGCATGGCGGCTGCGGGTCGTAGTCGAGGGGTTCTCGCTCCGGCTCGCGGTTTTCCTGCTCGCCGCATTCCCGTGCGTGCTCGCCTACGGAACGATCGGGTACGTCGATGACGCCTTTCCGTTCTTCGTCGGCGGTCTGCAGCCCTCCGACCTGCTCGGCTACCTCGCTTTCTTCGGGGCAACCGCCGTCGGTCTGGTCGGAGGCTCGGTCGCATGGCGCTGGCCGGCCCGCATTAGCCGCAACCGCACCCCTCTGCGGGCGGGTGGCCTGGTGCTCGTCGGTGCAGCGGTCGCGGCAGCGCTCCTCGGCACCGCCAGCGCCCTGACTGTGGCTACCCGCCTGAATCCGGCGACCGGATCCTGGCTCGTCCCCGCCTGGTCCGACCAGCGACAGCTTCGGGTCGCTGGTGCGATCGACTCCACGACCAACATCGTCAACACGGTGTCCCGGGTGCCGCAGACTCGTGGCTATCAGGCCAACGGGACGACTGAGCTGGACTGGCAGATCTGGCTCGAGCAGAGCCAGCACGCCCCGGACACCTCACGAGATGTGCGCCGCTTCCTGCTGGACTGGCACGCGGTCGGCTGGGTTCTCGTGGACGTCCGCTCGGAGTCGGCGGCGCCTTATACCTCTGCTCCGAGCCAGTTCCGCGCGGTTTCCGAGGGTGGCTACGTGCGGACGTTCGCCTACCTGGACGCCAGTCCGATCCTGGGCGCGGCCGATGCACCCACCGTGCTCGTCGTCGGGGACAAGGAGCACTACGACCTCGTCCTCCGCGCCCTCTCGTTCGGGGGTATCGACAGCTCACGGCTGCTGACACTGCAGGGACCCGCGTCGGCGGACGACCTGTCACCCGCAGACCTCGCCGGGGCCGACACCGTCCTGCTCTACGGGGCGACTGTGAACGACCCGGCGGCGGTCAACGAGATGCTGCGCGACTACGTCACGCGTGGCGGTCGCCTGGTCGTGGAAGACAGCGATGACGACAGCAGCGTGGCGGCGCTGACCGACCAGGACGGCTCGGTGCTGCCCGTGCGCCGACCGCGGACGCGCACGGTTACGACGACCTGGAATTGGCGGGCGCCGGTCGAGCCGCTGACCGCGGGGATCGACCTGAGCGAGTTCGCGCCCCCGTCCTACGCCGGCTCCGGCCGGTGGGACGTGCGGGCCGTGCCCGACGTGCGCCGGTGGGCGCGACCCCTGCTGTCCACGGGTTCCTCGGTCGTCGCCGCTGCCGGTGAGATCGGCCGTGGCGAGTCGATCTGGAGCGGGATCGGACTGCCGTACCACGCCGCGTCATTCGGCTCGAGCGTGGAGTCGGACCTGATCGGGCAGCTGCTCGACGCCCCTCGCGATCCGCAGTCGACTCCGGCCTCGGCCGCACGCTTCGTCCACTCGCAGCGACGTGAGATCACGGTAGGACCGGACGCGGGTGGGGTGCTCTTCAAGGAGCGGTACGCCGAGGGCTGGCACGCTCGGACTGGTGACCAGGACTTGCGGATCGCATCAGCAGGCCCGGGGATGATGTACGTCGCGCTGCCGTCCGGTCATGGCTCGGTGACGGTGGTTCTGACCTACCGGACCAGTCCGGTCGAGAAGGTGGGCTACGCCGTGTCGCTGCTCGCGCTGCTCGGTGTTCTCACCGCGCTGGCACGGCGACCGCGACGGTGGCGACGAGCGGACTCGAACGCCTAACCCCGCTCCCGCGCGAAGCCGCGGGTGGTGCTTACCTCACCGTCGACGGTGACGACCATGGCGTCGTAGTCCGGCTTACTCGCTATCCAGCCGAGTGCGTCCGTCCCCATCGCGAAAGCAGCCGTCGCATAGGCGTCGACGCGCGTCAGCGACCGGCCGACGACGGTCACGCTCGCCAGCGCGCG
>JBDUAP010000323.1:0-3429 GCA_040004585.1 Sporichthyaceae bacterium | reverse complement strand
TTGTGCTCCACCCCGAAGCGCTGCTCCTCGTCGACGATGACCAGGCCGAGGTCCTTGAATCTCACGTCGGACGACAGGATCCGGTGGGTGCCGATGACGACGTCGATGGTGCCCGCCGCTAGCCCTTCCTTGACCTGGGCGGCCTCCTTGTCGGTCTGGAAGCGCGACAGCGCGGAGACCTTGACGGGGAAGCTCGCGTAGCGCTCGGCGAACGTCGACAGGTGCTGGTTGACGAGCAGCGTCGTCGGCACCAAGACGGCCGTCTGTTTGCCGTCCTGCACGGCCTTGAACGCGGCCCGGACCGCGATCTCGGTCTTGCCGTAGCCGACGTCACCGCAGATCAGCCGGTCCATCGGCACGGTCTGCTCCATGTCGCGCTTGACCTCGTCGATGGCCTCGAGCTGATCGGGCGTCTCGACGTAGGCGAACGCGTCCTCGAGCTCGCGCTGCCATGGCGTGTCCGGGCCGAAGGCGTGCCCCGGCGCGCTGGTCCGTGCGGCATAGAGACGGATCAACTCGGCGGCGATCTCTCGTACAGCCTTGCGCGCTCGTCCCTTCGCCTTCTGCCAGTCGGCGCCGCCGAGCCGGTGCACCGACGGCTGCTCGCCGCCGACGTAGCGCGTCACCTGGTCGAGCTGGTCGGTCGGCACAAACAGCCGGTCACCGGGCTGACCGCGCTTGCTCGCGGCGTACTCGATCACGAGGTACTCACGGGTCGCGCCCTGCACCGTTCGCTGCACCATCTCGACGTAGCGGCCGACACCGTGCTGCTCGTGGACGACGTAGTCGCCGGTGCGCAGCTGCAGGGGGTCAACCATGTTGCGCCGCCGGCTCGGCATCCGCCGCATGCTCTTGGTGGACGGTCCGGACTGCCCGATCAGGTCGGTCTCGGTGAGCAGCACGAGGCGGTGCGCCTCGCTGAGGAAGCCCCGGTCGAGCCCGGCGCAGGTCACGTGCACGAGCGCGGGGTCGGGCACCTCGTCCAGGCTGGGGTCGAGGCGGGCCGCGATGCCCTCACCGCCGAGGACCTCGACCAGCCGCTCCGCCGAGCCGTGGCCCTCGGTGACCAGCACGACCCGCCACCCGACGCCGAGCCAGCCCTTGATGTCGGCCATCACCCGCGCGGTGTCGCCTCGGTAGCCGTCGACCGCGCGCGCCGCGACGACGGCGGTTTCTCGTGCGGCCTCATCGGAGTCCGCCGAGGCGTCGAGGGTGTGTGCCATGCCCTGCGCGTCAGCGGTTGGGTCGTCGAGCGAGAACGGGCTCATCGACCACCACGGGACCGCGCGCTCGAGCGCAGCCTCGCGCACCTCGGCGAGGCTGCGGTAGGCCGCCGCACCGAGGTCGATCGGGGTCTGCGCACCCGCGGCCGCGTTGGCCCACGATGCCTCGAGGAACTCCTGGCTGGTCGCGAACAGATCGTGCGCGCGGGTGCGGATGCGTTCGGGATCGCTGAGTACGACGTGAGTGCCGGCGGGCATCTGGTCGAGCAGCAGCACCATCTCGTCGACGAGCAGCGGCGCCAGCGACTCCATGCCCTCCACAGCGATGCCATTGGCGAGCTTGTCGAGCACCTCGACCAGCCCCGGATGGTCAGTGGCCAGCTGCTTGGCCCTCGCTCGCACCTCGTCGGTCAGCAGCAGCTCGCGGCACGGCGGCGCCCACAGACCGCTGTCGGCGGGACCCCCGATGTCCGCTGTCGCAGACGGAAGGCTGCGCTGGTCGGCGACCCGGAAGTAGCGGACCTCTTCCACGGTGTCGCCCCAGAACTCCACGCGCAGCGGGTGCTCCTCGGTGGGGGGGAACACGTCGAGGATGCCGCCGCGGACCGCGAAGTCACCGCGCTTCTCGACCAGGTCGACCCGGGTGTAAGCCGCGCCGGCCAACCGTCGTACGACGTCGTCGAGCTCGACCTCGTCACCTGCGTGAACAGCAACCGGCTCAAGGTCACCGAGGCCGGCGACCAGGGGCTGCAGAACACTCCGGATCGGTGCGACGACGACCTTCAGCGGACCGTGCGCCGGGTCGGTCGCGCTCGGGTGGGCCAGCCGGCGCAGCACAGCGAGGCGGCGCCCGACCGTGTCGCTGCGCGGGCTCAGCCGCTCGTGCGGCAACGTCTCCCACGCCGGGAAGTCGGCGACGGCGTGTTCGGGAAGCAAGCTGCGCAATGCCGTGGTGAGATCCTCGGCCTCGCGGCCGGTCGCCGTCACCAGGAGCACCGGCCGGTTGGCCCGACCAGCCAGCGCAGCCACGACAAACGGTCGCACCCCCGCCGGGGCGGTCAGGTCGAGTTGGGACCGCGCGCCGACAGGTCCGTGGCTGGCAGCCTCCAGCGCGCCCGCGATCGCCCGGTCGGCGGCGAGGACGTCGAGGATGCCGGTCAGGCTCACGAGGTGAGACTCCCAGGTCGGGACAACTACACGGTCGGGACAACACGGTCGGGACAGCACGTCCGCCCCGATCCGCAAAGCGGGCGGGGGTGACTTCCAGCGTACGTCGTGGTGGCGACACGTCGGTCCGGTTGAGCCAGCGGTTCAGGCGCGGGTCAGGGAGATCTCGCGATCCGAGCGCTGCGTCTCGGCGCTCGGTCAAGGCGCCTATCGTCAGGAGCGTCGCCCACCTGGGGAGGAGACCACCGTGGACGGGCCCGTCCCCGTCGAAGCCGACGAGCACGCGGGTCTGCGCGCGGACATCCGCCGGCTCGGCAACCTGCTCGGCGAGTCGCTGGTCCGCCAGGAGGGCCCCGAGCTGCTCGACCTGGTGGAGCGGGTCCGAGGGCTGGCCCGCAGCGATCCCGAGGCACTCGGCCAGGTGCTCGAGAGCCTCGACCTGCCGACCGCGGCCAAGCTGTGCCGCGCGTTCGGCACCTACTTCCACTTGGCGAACGTGACCGAGCAGGTCCACCGCGCCAGGACCATGAACCAGGAGCGGGTGGACAAGGGCAGCTGGCTGGCGCAGGCCGTCGACCGCATCCAGGACTCCGGCCTGGACAGCAAGGAGGTCGCCGAGCTGGTTTCGCGGGTCGCCGTCCGCCCGACGTTCACCGCCCATCCCACCGAGGCTGCCCGTCGCTCGATCCTGTCCAAGCGCCGCCGGGTGGCCGAGCTGCTCGAGACCGCGCTGCCCGGTGACGAGCGGCGCGCCGAGCGGCGCATCGCCGAGGTGATCGACCTGCTGTGGCAGACCGACGAGCTGCGCCAGGACCGGCCGGAGCCACTGGACGAGGCGCGCAACGCGGCCTACTACCTGGACGAGCTGATGCTGCACACCGCCGGGGATGTCCTCGACGACCTCGCCGAGGAGCTCGGCCGGCTGGGGATCGACCTGCCCGCAACGGCAGCCCCGCTGCGGTTCGGCACCTGGATCGGCGGCGACCGAGACGGAAACCCATCCGTGACAGCGGACGTCACGGCCGATGTGCTCGTCCTG
>JBDUAP010000322.1:0-3439 GCA_040004585.1 Sporichthyaceae bacterium | reverse complement strand
GACTGCGAGCAGAAGTGGCAGTCCTCGGGGCAGCCGCCGGTCTTGACCGAGACGATGCCCTCGACCTCGACCTCGGGGCCGCACCAGCGCATCCGCACCTCGTGCGCGAGGGCGAGCAGGTCCGGTACGACGTCGTCGGAGAGCGTCAGCACGTCGAGGACCTGCGGCTCGGTGAGACCGACCCCGTCGGCCAGCACCTGCTCGCGGGCGGCAGTCAGAACGGACGCGGTCATCGGCGGAAGTCTGCCGCATCGAACGTGCCGCCCAGCGGCGGCCCCAGCGCGGCCCGGGAGACCAGCAGGAACTCGGCGGCGTCCAGCACTCCTGCACCCGCGGGCATCGCACCCGCGAGCGGTCGGGCGGCCAGCGTCTCGAGGTCGCGGACGTTGCTGAGGCAGGCGAGGTCTGGGTCAGCCGGCCACGAGCCGATCACGATGCCGGCGAGCTTCAGCCCGCGGTGGGCCATCGCCTCCAGGGTGAGCGCCGTGTGGTTGAGAGTCCCCAGGCCCGGCTCGGTCACGACCAGGACCGGTGCCTGCAGGATGTGCGCGAGGTCGGCGATCGTGGTGCCCTCATCGTCGTACCGGACCAGGAGCCCGCCGGCGCCCTCGATCAGCACGAGCCGTCGCGTCCGTGTCAGCTCGGCGACCCGGGCCGCGACGTCGCGCAGGTCGAGCGGGGCGCGGCCGGCACGTCTGGCCGCCGCCGCCGGCGAGAGGGGGTCCGGGAGGCGGGCGTACTCGTGCAGGTCGGTGACACCGGCCAGCCGGCGGACAACGTCAAGGTCGCCGTCCTCGCCCGGCGCCAACCCGGTCTGCGCCGGCTTTACCACGGCAACATCCGCGCCCCGGGCGGCCGCGAGGGCAGCGATCGCCGCCGTCGCCACGGTCTTGCCGACCCCGGTGCCGGTCCCGGTCACGACCAGGGTGCTCATCGTTGGAGCAGTCTTTCCGACGCCAGGGAAGCAAGGCAAGAACCGGACGCGGGCCACCGGGTCGGCGTAGCATCGCCATCACGGAGCGTGACACCGGCAGATCCGCATCAGGGGGCGGGGGTGGCACAGTGGGTCGCAGACCCAGCAGTACGACGTACGCTGTCACCGGCGCCGCGCTGCTCGTCCTGCTCCTTCCCGGCTGTGGTGGGTCGCCGACGGCCAGCGACGTGAGCACGACCGCGGCCAGCAGCACGCAGCAGTCGACAACGGCCAGCAGCACGACGGCGACGGGTACGACCACGCCGGCGAAGAAGAAGAACGTGATCGCCTGGATCCTCGGCCTCGGACCGAGCGCCCCGGAGGGACCGCCGGAGTTCACGGCGTACCGCGAACTGCAGCAGCTGCACTGCAAGAAGGTCTTCGCGCGGGTGGGTGAGCTCGACGAGCCGGCGCGAACCCTCTACAAGGGCGCTGCCCACGCCTGCCTGGCAGCCCTCGCGGGGGACACCACCCGGTGGCCGCGCGCGGAGGCCGCGTTGCAGCAGGTGACCGCACGCACCGACAAGCTCAACTGCATGGACGGTGCGGCCCTGGCGCTGCTCGACCGCCTGGTGACCCTGCATGCCGAGCACCCCACCCGCCGGTTCAAGATGGCCTCGGACACCAAGTCCACGGCGCCACCCTGTCCGGCCATCGATGCCATCACGCCCGACCGGGGTCCCAAGGGAACGGCCGTCCGCATCACCGGCCGGCACCTCAGCGACCTGGTCGTCGTCGGGGTGCGGGTCATCGACAGCCTGGGGAACTCGGATCCGGTCGAGAACTGGGAGGCCGTCGACGGTGCGCTGGAGTTCACGTTGCTCGAGGCGCCGCAGTCCGATGCCTCGGCGACGGTGTGCATCGTCGTGCGGGCCAGGCCGGACTGGGTTGCCGCCGGGACCACGTTCACCTTCGAGTCGGCCGACACCGAACCACCGAAATCGTTCGACTGTCCCCCTCCGGGGGAGGGTTGATGACCACCGCTCGCGACGTGCCGCGTCAGGGCGCGGCAGACGTGGCCGCTACGGAGGGTCCGGTCGCGGCCGCCGGGCAGGTCGCCCCCGAGGACCCTCGCCCGATCGACCTGATGAGGTTCATCACCTCGATCGGGTCGCCCATCGCGCTCGCCACATCGCTGCTCTTCTACTTCGGCTGGGTGCGCAGCGAGGAGCAGGCGAGAGCGTTCGGCGCCGATGCGAGCGTCTTCGCGATGTCTACGCAGGACTACGTCCTGCGCAGCATCAACGTGCTGTTCTTCCCGATCATCCTGATGCTGCTGGTGGCCTTGCTCGTCCTGCGCGTCGACCGGGCGCTGCGCTCCGGCCCGGCGGGGCGTCGCTGGCTGGAGCCGCTGGCACGCGGGTTGCAGTGGTCGTGGGCGTTGTTCCTGCCGCTCGGGTTGGTGCTGCACGAGGTTGCCGGCCGGTTCGGGGATGTCGCCCTGCCGATGTGGGTTGCCCTGTCGATCGTGGCGCCGGCGTACGGAACCGTCCTGCGCCGGCTGGCCGCCGTTGACCGACGACGGGTCTCCCGGGTGGCGATGGGTCTGCTCCTGGCCCTGGTCACGGTGCTGCTCTTCTGGCAGACCGAGCGGCTTGCGAGCCTCGGCGGGCAGGAGCTGGCGCGCGACCTCAAGGACAACCTCGGGTCCAAGCTCACCCGCGTGCAGCTCTACAGCGTGACTGATCTGCACATCCAGGGACCGGGCGTCACGGCGAGCAGCCTCGGCGGCAAGGAGGGGGAGTATGCCTACCAGTACTCCGGGTTGTACCTATTGCAGCGGTCGGGGGACAAGTACTTCCTGCTCACCGATGGGTGGAACGAGAACCAAGGACGGCTCGTGGTCCTTCCGGACAACTCCGGCATCCGGGTCGAGTTCGGTCCCTGACGACGACCGGCACAGCAGCGTGACCGCGAAAACTGCTCGCGCTGTGTGCGCCTAGGCCTTCACTCCGTGGTGGAAGCGTGCTTCACTGGAGGTACGCCCGAGACCCCGGCGGACCGGCACGATCGTCCGCACGTGTGAGCAGGGCGCCAGGTCGTCCCGTTCCCCTCACAGCACACAGGTTGTGCAACGGCGGACGTCGGTCGCTCATAGCGCAGGCGTACTCGCGGTGGGTCACGATGCGTCGCCATGGGCGGCTGGAACGCCCCTCTGTCCCCCCCTCGGAGGGGCGTTCCGACGGGCGGAGAAGGGCCGACAAGCGCCAGGGCACACCAGGCCTCCTTGGGCGCCGAAAAGCCCCGCGCCCAGGGGGGCCGGTGCGCGGGGCTTCCCGCCAACCAGCATCCACCTGGGCCCGGGTGAGACCCATAGGCCGCCCGAGTGATGACGAAGATTTTACGGAGCGTTGGGTGGGGCCGCCGGGGGCCGCCCTCCCGTGCATGAGCGACGCACCATGGTGGAGGCGTGCTGCTTTGTGCTGCGCACCGGCTGCTCGTGGCGCACGCTGCCCAAGGGGGCGT
>JBDUAP010000321.1:0-3449 GCA_040004585.1 Sporichthyaceae bacterium | reverse complement strand
CCCCTCCACCAACCCCGCAGCGCGCTCAGCCTCGGGCCGGCTGGACCAGCGACCCTTCGCGGGCGGATCGGTCGGCTTCGAGCCGGGCGACGACGTCGGCCAGGGGTTGCGGGCGGCCGTACAGGAACCCCTGCCCGAGTGTGCAGCCGGAACCCCGCAGGCGCTGCACCTGGGAGGGGCGCTCGATTCCCTCAGCAACGACCTGCAGGTCCAGGGCCGAGCCCATCAGCAGGATCGCCTCGACGAGAGCAGCGGCCCGCACGTCCGAGTCGATGTCGCGAGTGAACGTGCGGTCGATCTTGATCATGCCGACCGGCAGGTGCTGCAGGTAGCCGATCGAGGAGAAGCCCACCCCAAAGTCGTCGATGGCGAGCAGGGCACCAGCGGCCCGAAGCAGCCGGAGCGCGTCCCCCGACTCCTCGTCCTCCTGCACGACGACGGTCTCGGTCATCTCCAGCACCAGCTGGCTCTCGCCCAGAGCCACGACCGCCCCTCGGACCTGCTCGAGGAACAAGGGCTCGCGCAGCTGGTGCGCGCTCATGTTGACCCCGAGGCTCAGGGGACGACCCGCGGCGGCAACCAGGATCGGCGCGTCCTCGACGACCTGGGCGAGCACACGTTCGCCGATCTCGACGATCAGACCGCTCTCCTCGGCCGCGGCGATGAAAGCGTCGGGCTGGACCAGCTCGTCCCCCCGTTGCCAGCGGACCAGGGCCTCCATGCCGAGGACGTGTCCGTTGTCGAGGTCCACCACGGGCTGGTAGTGGACGACCAACTCGTCGGCAATGCTGCGTCGCAGCGCCTCGATCAGCTCCAGCTTGCGGATGTTCTCCTCGCGCAACGAGGGCTGATAGACGAAGTCGCGGTTCTTCCCCATCGCCTTGGCGCGGTACATCGCCATGTCGGCATTACGGAGCAGGGCGGCCGCGTCGTCGCCCGGTGCTGCGATCGCCACGCCGATGCTGGTGCCGACGACCACGTCATGTCCCGCGATCACGATCTCCGAGCGAAGAACCTCGAGCAGTCGGCGGGACAACATCTGGACGTCCTCGGGCCGACCCGCCTCCTCCAGCAGGACAGCGAACTCGTCTCCGCCGAGCCGAGCGACCGAGTCACCTTCCCGGACGCAGCCGAGCAGGCGCTCGGCGACCGTGTTCAGCAGCTGGTCACCGGCTGCGTGGCCGAAGCGGTCGTTGACGGACTTGAACCCGTCCAGGTCGAGGAACAGCACGGCGATGTGCCGCTCCTGACGGCGCGAGCGAGCCACCGCCTGCTCGACCCGGTCGAGGAAAAGGGTCCGGTTCGGCAGCCCGGTCAGCGAGTCGTGCCGCGCCAGGCGGCCCATCTCGGCGACCATCGTCATTCGCGCGAACGCCTGCTCGCCCACGGTCGCCAGCGCCTCCAGGGCCTGCCGGTCGGCGTCGACCGAGGCCCGCGCCCGGTTGCGAGCCGGAGCCACGAGCCACACATCGCCGGTGTCGGTGGTGACTCGGGCACCGATCTCACGGTCGCTGGGTGGCTCGTCGCGCAGGTCGGCACCGCCAATGAGGACGACGGCCCGGGTGTGCGTGCGGAGCACCTCGAGGAGGTCGGCACGCGTCTGCAGTCCCTGCGCGGCCGCAGCGGCGTCGAAAAGAGCCGCCAGTCGTCGTCGGTGCTCGTTGCCCCGCGAGAGCGCGCGGGTGGCGACCAGGATGGTGAGCAGCGGCACCGCGAGCAGGATGCTCGCCCAGCCCGGCAGCGCCCGAACGACGAGCGCGCCCAGGTAACCGAGGCTGTCGATGGCGACGAAGATGCCCAATGCGATGAAGCCGCTGCCACCACGAACGGCGTCCAGGATCGAGCTGTGGTCCTCGATGGCGATCGACACGCCCGAAAACATGTAGTCGACAAGAAAGTAGACGGCACAGCCGAGCGCTACCGCCAGCAGCTCGCGCGGCGAGGTCCGGTCCAGGGAGCTGACGGCCCGCATGGTGAGGAGCGCACCCGCGCCGGAAAGGATGCCGATCCCCACGTTGAAGCAGCGCGTGTCCCACCGCTTGCGGACGCTGAACTGCGAGCACGCCTGGCCCACGGACCAGACCGCGAGGGCCCCGACCCCGCCGTTATAGCAGGCGAGGAAGACCAGCACGGCCGAGTCGAAACCGACCTCGATGCCGCCCGCATCCCGGGTCAGAACGAGCGGGAAGCGGCTCATCAGTGCGATCACCGGCGGCCCGAGCACGAGCGCGGCGAGCCAGTGTCGGTCCGAGTGTTGGATGAGCAGCGCAGCGACGGCGAGCAGGCCGATCAGGACCCCCGACGCGGACACGGCCGCGTCGAAGGTCCAGCTGGCGGCGCTCTTGCGCTCGGTCAATGCCGACATTTCACCCCAGACACGGTCCTGTCATGGCTATCGGCCGCTGAGGGGCCGGGGTGAAGGCGCGAAACGGGCGTACCGGCGCTCAGCCGCCCGACGGTTTGCGTTGGTCGGCGGGCAGGAAGTCGCGCTCGGCGGAGCCGACGTAGACCTGGCGGGGTCGACCGATCTTCGTGGCCGGGTCCTCGATCATCTCCCGCCACTGGGCGATCCACCCCGGCAACCGCCCGAGGGCGAACAACACCGTGAACATCCGGGTCGGGAAACCCATCGCCTTGTAGATGACGCCGGTGTAGAAGTCCACGTTGGGGTAGAGCTTGCGCTCGACGAAGAAGTCGTCTGCCAGCGCCACCTCTTCCAGCCGCATCGCGATGTCGAGAAGCGGGTCGGTCGTGCCCATCCCCGCGAGGACCTCGTTCGTCGCCTTCTTGACGATCGCCGCGCGCGGGTCGTAGTTCTTGTAGACGCGGTGCCCGAAGCCCATCAGTTTGACGCCCGGCTCCTTGTTCTTGACCCGCTGCACGAACGCATCGACGTCGCCGCCCTCCTGGTGGATGCCCTTGAGCATTTCGAGCACCGCTTGGTTGGCACCGCCGTGCAGGGGGCCGAACAACGCGTTGACGCCCGCAGACACCGAGGCGAACAGGTTGGCGTTGCTCGAGCCGACCATGCGCACCGTGGCCGTGGAGCAGTTCTGCTCGTGGTCGGCGTGCAGCACAAAGAGCATCTCGAGGACACGCGACATGGTCGGGTTCACGTCGTACGGCTCAGCGGGGACGCCGAAGGTGAGGCGGAGGAAGTTCTCGACATAGCCGAGGGAGTTGTCGGGGTAGAGCAAGGGCTGGCCCACCGCCTTTTTGTAGGCGTAGGCCGCAATGGTCGGCAGCTTCGCCATCAGGCGGACCGTCGAGATCTCGACGTGCTCCTGGTCGAACGGGTCGAGGCTGTCCTGATAGAACGTCGACAGCGCACTGACCGCCGAAGAGAGAACGGCCATCGGGTGCGCGTCGCGCGGAAAGCCCTCGAAGAACCTGCGCAGGTTCTCGTCCAGCAGGGTGTGCACCCGGATCCGGTCGGCGAACGCCTGCAG
>JBDUAP010000045.1:0-11650 GCA_040004585.1 Sporichthyaceae bacterium | reverse complement strand
CCGAACCCCATGTGTCCGGGCACGTGGCTTGTTACGTTTCCACCGGTGTCCCAAAGGGGGCGGAAAAGCCATATGGGCGGAGCACGTTTCCGGCCCTCGTCGCGCGATCGCGGCGCGGCCGCAGTCGAGTTCGCCCTCGTCGTGCCTATCCTGCTCGCCGTGATGTTCGGAATCGTCGACTACGGCCTGTGGTTCGGCGACTCGTTGGCCATCCGCCAAGGAGTCGACGAGGGCGCCCGCCGCGGCGTCGTCAAGGACTTCGGGACCTGCGCAGGGGCCAGCGAGAGCGAAAAGACCGCCTGCGTCGTCAGGGAGCGGATCAGTGCCTTCGGCGGCACCGTCTACGTGAAGGTCTCCGTCAAGGGCCCCGCTCCGAGCCGGACCGCCGGCAGCTGGACCAAGGGCGGCCAGCTGCTCGTCTGCTCGATGCTCAAGGAGGACGGGCTCACCGGGCTGACGCCGATGCCCAAGGACGGCATCCTGCGCGCATCGGTGCACAAGCGGGTGGAGATCACCGGCGACTCGTCCGTGCCCGCCTACAGCGACACCCCGCCGGCCGGGTCGGACTGGGCGTGGTGCGCATGAGGGCCCGGCTCCGGGAGGACTCCGGTCTCATCGCGGTGATCGTGGCCGCCTTCTCGGTGGTGATGTTCGTCATGGCAGCTCTGGTGGTCGACCTCGGCATTGCCAGGGAGACCCGCCGCGAGGCGCAGACCGCGGCCGACGCCGCGGCTCTGGCCGGCGCGGGGGAGCTCTACGCCGACGACGGCACCCTGCGGGCCGACGAGGCCATCGCGGCGATCAAGGACTACGTGGGCGCGAACTACGGCACCACCAGCAGCGACTGGAGCTCCTGCTCAGTGCCGTTGGACGGCTGGAGCTCGTCAGCGGGCAGCTCGTCGTCGGGCACCCCGTGCATCGCCTTCGACTCGAGCACCACGCCCAAGAAGATCCGCGTCGTGGTTCCCGGCAAGCGCACCGCCGCTCTTTTCGGCTCCCTGCTCGGCTACACCGGCTCGGACGTCGGGGCCCGCGCCGAGGCCAGCGCCGTGTCCTCGACCATCCCCCCGTGCGCGCTGTGCGTGCTCGGCCAGCTGAAGCCCGGCGACGCCGACGTCAAGGTGACGGGCGGCGGGTCTGCGCATGCCGGTGTCGGGGGCGAGATTAAGTCGGACGGTTCGCTGTCGGTCGCCGCGGACGGGACGATCAGCTACACGGGTTCAGCAAACCCGCCGAGTGGGCCGCAGTACTCCCCGAACCCTCCCGTGACGAACAGCGGCGTCCCGGTCAAGGACCGCTACCAGGGTCAGGCGATGCCCTCCACCGCCGGCCTGCCGGACAGCGGGTCGGACTCGGTCGACTGCGGCCCGAGCGGCGTGCCCAGCCTCACCCCCGGCCGCTACCACGACATCACGATCATGAACATCACCTGCGACCTGGCCCCGGGCCTCTACGTGATCACCGGCGAGATGGAGATGCAGTCGGCCGACTCGCGCGTCTCGGGTGACGACGTGACGCTCTACTTCACGTGCGGGACGCGGCAGTCGCCCAGCGGCTGTGGCAGCGGGTCTGACGGTGGCTTCATGGAGGGCAGCCGCGAGGGCGTCACGCTGGGAAGCCCGTACTTCGGCGGCTTCTCGCTCCTCTACGACCCGGGCAACACCTCCAAGCTGGAGCTGAAGGTGACCGGCGACTCGGACTCGCAGTCCTTCGGCGGCGCGATCTACGCCAGGAGCGCCGACATGGTCCTCGAGCACGGCCAGGTCTCGGTCTCCGGACCGGTCGTCGTCGGCTCCCTGGAGCTCCAGGGCGGTGAGATGGACTTCTCGGTGCATGCTCCGGGCCTCGCATCGGTGCCCGGTCCGCGGGAGATCTTGCTCACCAAGTAGAAAGAGCGGATGCCGGCACAGTTTCGGGTCCTGACCTACAACGTCCGCTCCCTGCGCGACGACGCGGCGGCGGTTGCTGCCGTCGTACGGGCGAATGATCCCGACGTCGTGTTCCTGCAGGAGGTGCCACGCTTCTGTCGCTGGCGTTCGAAGCTGGCCAAACTCGCCCGCGAGTGCGGGCTGCTCTATGTCACCGGAGGCCGTACGACGGGCGGGGTGGCGCTGCTCGCGCACCTGCGGGTGGACGTCCACGACGCTAGCGAAGGCCGGCTCAGCAAGCACCCCGGGTTGCACCAGCGAGGGGTGGCCGCCGCGGTCGTGTCGCGAACCGGAGAGCGGCTGCTGGTGGCCAGCACGCACCTGGGCCTGAAGGCGGACGAGCGCGCGGGGCACGCGGAAGAGGTGCTGACTCTGCTGCGCTCGGTCGGCGCACCGCACGCCGTGCTGGCCGGTGACTTCAACGAGCCCCCCGGCAGCCGGGCCTGGCGCGCCTTCCAGGCCGGGGGGTTGCGCGACCTCGGACCGGGCTCGGGCCCGACGTTCCCGGCGCGGGCTCCCCACAAGCGCATCGACGGCATCCTCGGCTCGACGGGTGTCGCGGCGGTGGACTACCGGGTGGTCGACGACCCGGCGGTCGAGCGCGCCAGCGACCACCGGCCCGTGTTGGCGGTGCTGCAGGTGCCTCGCTAGGCGGGGTCCCCGGGACGTTCGCCGGCTCGGTAGCCGGGCGCGAGCTCCAGGGCGAGCTGCTCGAGGAACAGCCCGATGTCGGTGACGATGCCGCGGGCCTGCGCGGAACCGCGGTCGGCCAGCTTGGTCACCGTCGCGGGGTTGATGTCGACGCAGACCAGCGGGATCGACGCCGGCAGGATGTTCCCGGTCGCCACCGAGTGCAGCATCGTCGCCACCATGATGGCGAAGCCGACTCCGGCAAGACCGGCCCGCATGGCCCGCTGGCCCTCGATCACGTCGGTGTAGACGTCGGGCAACGGGCCGTCGTCGCGCACGGATCCGACCAGCACGAAGTCTTTGCGGTGCTTGACCATCGCATGCATGATTCCGCCGGTCAGGATGCCCTGCTCGACCGCCTGGGCGATCGAACCTGCCTTACGGATCTGGTTGATGGCCCGGATGTGGTGCTCGTGTCCATGCTCGACGCCACGCCCTTGCTGGAGGTCCACGCCGAGGGAGGTTCCGTACAGCGCGGCCTCGATGTCGTGGGTGGCCAACGCGTTGCCGGCGAACAGGATGTCCACGAAGCCGGCCTCGACCAGGGCCACCATCGCGGGGGCGGCGCCGGTGTGGACCACTGCCGGCCCGCCGACCCAGAGGATCTTGCGTCCTTCCTCTTTGATGTCGCGGATCTGCTGAGCGATCTGGCGCACCAGCAGGGCTTGCGGCTTCTCCGAGGAGACGTCGGACTTCATGAACTCGAACCCACCGGCGCTGCGGTCGATCGCCGGGAGCGGCACCACCTTGACGCCGCTGGCGCCGCACACAAGCTGCTCACCCTTGCGCACGTCGCTCACCGCGATCGTCCGGGCTCGCTCCCCCTGCACGACGATCCCGCAGTCCATCTCGGGGTTCTCGACCGGCACCCAGGTGCCGCCGAGACGGACGACCGTCTCAAGGTTGGTGGTGGAGTAGAAGTCGTCGGGGAACACGCCGTCGGCCTCGACCGCACGCGTGTGTGCCTCACCGGGGTCGGTGAGGTTCGCGCCGTGCGTCTGCAGCCGCATCACCAGCCGGTCGACGTCGACGGCGTCCTCGGTGCGGACGGTGAGGCGGGCATAGGACTCGTCGAGCGGGGTCTTGCCCACCTCGAACGCGTCGATGGAGTAGTCCCCGCCGTACTCGAGAATGTCGTCCAGAACGCGGGACAGCACCCCGGAGTCGATCAGGTGGCCGCGGATCTCGACGGTCTCGCTGATCACGGAGTGCCCTTCGTCGCCGGAGGTCGCCGTCAGACCACTGCGCCGTCGTCGCCGCCCAGGTCGTTCGGCGGCCGGTCCTCCATGCGGGCGACGAGTGTCACGAAGCCTCCCACGAAGGCGCCCAGCGCCGCCAAACCGGTCCAGCCGGTGGCGTCGAGACTGAAGATCGTCGCGATGATCAGAAACAGCGGGCCCCCGAGCAGGGCGGCCCAGGCCGCCCGGTTGATCGGGTCCGGCAGCGAGGCCGGCGGCGGGGTCGGGGGCTGGAAGTGCTCCTCGGGATCGTCGCGCGGCAGATCGCCGACCACCTCGCGCAGCTCCTCGAAGCCGATCGTGGTCTCCGCCGGCCGCAGCAGCCGCCCCGAGCGGCCCGCAGCATCCGGGTGCTCGGTGTCAGCCTCGGCCGGGACGTCCTCGCTGGCCGGCCAGCGTGGCACCTCGTCCTCGCCCGGGTCGTTGAAGCCGGCGACCAGCGTGGCCCAGGCCAGCTCCTCGCGGATCTCCTCCAGGTAGCGGTCGATCACTGCGCGGGCGTGGTCGCGCCGGTTCGCGTCCACGTAGACGCTGTCGCGCGGGGTCACCGGCAGGACCGTTTCGCCGTAGTGTCCGCGCTGGCCGGGTGCGGGCGCGACGTAGGCCGCGACGTCCTCGTCGCGCAGGCGCTCCAGCAGGCCGTCGACGACGGGGGAGTCCACGTCGACAACGCGGGCGTACGACGTGGCGTGCAGCCCATTGTCCCGGCGGGACATTAAGCATCCCTCCTAGGGGACATCAGACATCGCTCCTAGGGGACATGGGACCGAGCCTGCACGAACTCGAGACTCCCCGCGAAGATCGTCTGGGCGTCGTTGTCCAGTGTCGCCACGTGGTAGCTGTCCTCGAGCACGACCTCGCGGACGTCGGTCGAGGAGACCTTGTCCTGGAGCATGACGCAGCTGTCCGGTTCGACCACGTGGTCCTCGCGGCTGCGGAATATGAGGATCGGCTGGGTCACCTTGCCCAGGTCGGTTCGTGTGACCAGCCACAGCTTGCTCAGCGAGTAGGCGGCCTTGACCGGGAGCCGGTCGTAGGCCAGCTCGGTCACGCCGGGCTTCTTGATGTCGCTGCCGATCGGCTTGACCGACGGGACGAGAAGCTGCAGCAGGGGAAGTGCGTGGCGGTCGGGTCGCTTGGTCAGCAGGCTCGGGTTGACCAGGACGAGTCCATCGACGTCGGCGGGGCGCTGCTCGGCCAGCCGGATGGCGAGCGTCCCGCCCATCGACAGCCCCATGACGAAAACCTGCTGGCAACGGGACCGCAGGTCGGTGAGCGCCCGGTCCACCTCGGCGTACCAGTCTTCCCATCGGGTCAGGTTCATCTCCTGCCAGCGGGTGCCGTGGCCGGGCAGGCGGGGAAGGGAGACGGTCAGGCCGGCGCCCGAGAGGTGCTCGGCCCAGGGCCGCAGCGACTGGGGCGATCCGGTGAACCCATGACAGAGGAGGACGCCGACGGGGCCGCCGTCAGCGGTGAACGGCTCGGCGCCGGAGAGGACAGGCATGCGCGCATCGTCGCACGTCGGCCATGGCATCCCCTAGTGTTCTGAGTCAGTCGGCTAGGAGGTCGGGTTGTTCTACTGGTTCCTCAAGAAGGTGATCTTGGGACCGGTTCTGCGGTTGTTCTTCCGTCCGTACGTCATCGGGTTGGAGAACGTCCCGGAGGACGGTGCGGTCATCTTCGCGAGCAACCACCTGTCCTTCTCCGACTCGTTCTTCTTCCCGCTCCTGGTCCCGCGCCGGATCACGTTCCTCGCTAAGGCTGACTACTTCACCGGCAAGGGCGTGAAGGGCTGGCTGACCGCGAAGTTCTTCCGCGGCGCCGGCCAGCTACCGGTTGACCGGTCCGGCGGTCGCGCGTCGGAGGCGGCGCTGCGAACCGGTCTGCGGGTCCTGTCCAAAGGCGAAGCACTGGGGATCTACCCGGAAGGCACCCGCTCCCCGGACGGGCGGCTCTACCGCGGCAAGACAGGCGTGGCCCGGATGGCCCTGGAGGCACACGTCTCGGTCATCCCGGTCGTGATGATCGACACCGAGAAGATCCAGCCCCCCGGACGGGTCATCCCGAAGATCGGCAAGGTCGGGGTCAAGATCGGCAAGCCACTGGACTTCAGCCGCTACGAGGGCATGGAGGGCGACCGCTTCGTGCTGCGGTCGATCACCGACGAGATCATGTACGAGCTGATGGAGCTCTCCGGCCAGGAGTACGTCGACGTCTACGCGGCCGCGGCCAAGGAGCGCGCCAAGCGCCCGGAGCCCGAAGCCGGCCCCGACACCAGCGCGAGCGCGGCCCCCGCCGCCTGAGCGGGCACGTTCCAGGAACCTAGAGGTCGGCCCAGCCCTTCGCGCGCTCGACCGCCGCGCGCCAGCGCCGGTAGGCGGCTTCGCGCTCCGGCGCCCCGTCGGCCGACGGCTCGAAGCGCCGGTCCAGCCGCCAGGTCTCGGTGAGTTCGTCTGTCGATGACCAGACGCCGGTCCCCAACCCGGCGAGGAAGGCCGCGCCCAGCCCGGTCGTCTCGAGCGGGTCGGGCCGCTCCACCGGGATGCCCAGCTGGTCGGCCTGCAGCTGCAGCAGCAGGTTGTTGGCCGCCGCGCCGCCGTCCACCCTCAGTGTCGTCGTGTCGGGGAGGGTCTCCATCACGTCGCGCACCTCGAACGCGATCGCCTCCAGGGTGGCGCGAACGAGGTGCGCCCGCGTCGTGCCGCGGGTGATGCCGACGATGGTGCCGCGCGCCGAGGGGTCCCAGTCGGGTGCGCCCAGGCCGGTCAGTGCCGGCACGAACACCACCCCGCCGGAGTCCGCCACCGTCGATGCCAACGGCTCCGACTCCGCCGCGGCACCGATGATGCCCAGCCCGTCGCGCAGCCACTGCAGAGCCGCCCCGGTGACGAAGATCGCTCCTTCGAGTGCGTAAGTGAACGCGCCATCCGGGTCCATCCAGGCAACCGTGCTGAGCAGACCGGCGTCCGAGCGCTGGATGTCCGTGCCGGTGTTGACCAGCACGAACGACCCGGTGCCGTAGGTGCATTTCGAGTCACCCGCGCCGAAGCAGGCCTGCCCGAACAGCGCGGCCTGCTGGTCACCGGCGATTCCGGCGATCGGCAGGTCGAGCCCGAAGAACGCGCCCCGATCGGTGCGGCCGACTTCGCCGTACGACGGCACCACCCGCGGCAGCGCGGCCGTGGGAACCCCGAAGAGCTCGCACAGCTCGTCCGACCAGGTTCCGGCGGCCAGGTCGAACAGCAGCGTCCGCGAGGCGTTGGAGGCGTCCGTGACGTGCTCGCGGCCCGCGGTCAGGCGCGCGACCAGGTAGGAGTCCACAGTGCCGACGGCGACCGCGCCGGCCAGGACACCCGACCAGGCCGACTCGTCGTTCTCGACCAGCCAGCACAGCTTGGTAGCCGTGAAGTACGGGTCGAAGCGCAGGCCGGTCAGCTCGCGGGCCCGCTCTTCGTGGCCGGCCTCGCGGAGTCGGTCGCAGATCTGCGCCGAGCGCCGGTCCTGCCAGACGATCGCCCGCCGGGGCGCTGCCAGAGTGTGGCGGTCCCAGAGAACCGCCGTCTCGCGCTGGTTGGTGATGCCGACCGCCGTCACGGACTGCCCCACCAGCGCCTGGCGGCAGGCTGACAGCGTGGCCTGCCAGATCTGCTCCGGTTCGTGTTCGACCCAGCCCGGGCGGGGGAAGTGCTGCGGGAACTCTTCGTAGCCCCGGCTGACGACCCGGCCGTCCACGGCGACGACCAGCGCGGTCACTCCGGTGGTGCCGGCATCGATGGCGAGGACCGTCATCGAGCGCCTCCGTCGCTTCCTGTCGCACTACGCAACTGGGCCAACACGAGTGGGTCGATCCGGCCGTCGACCATCCGCTCCTCGTAGTTCTCCACGCCGGCCCAGTGGTCGAGAGTGTCGAAACCCAGAGCCCGCACCCGAAGGTCGACCTCGTCCGCCAGCTCACCCTGGAGAGGCAGGAGGGTGTCGGGGTCCGGCCGGTCGAAGTAGAGGCGGTGCAGGTCGAGCAGCCGTCGGAGCTCGGGCACCGGGGCCGGGTGGTCGTCGATCCGCAGGTCCACCTCGACGTCGCTGGTGCCGCCGTACCCGCCAGCCCGTCGTACGACGAGCAGGGCGGCGCTCTGCCGGCCGCGCCGATCGCCGCCGACGTTGTCACCGGCAGCCAGCGTCATCAGCAGCCGGTCGGCGAGGCGGCCGTCGCCGCTGAGCCAAGCGTTCTCCATCGCCTCGACGACGTCCGGGCCGGTGAGGATGTTGCCCTGCACGGCGTACCCGTCGCCGGTGCGTCCGCCCGCCCAGTCGTGGCACGCCGCGCCGGTGAACGTAGCCGACCTACCGGCGGCGTCAACCACACCCGCCTGCCGCTGGTCGCGGCCTTCATCCGCGGCCGTGAGCGCATCGAGCGTCTCCTCCGCGGACTGGCCCCCGGCGAGCAGCCGGAGGCCGTCCGGGCGATAGGCGAGGTTGGCGAAGGCCTGCGTCGCGATCGCGCCTACGTCGGCAGCGGCGGCCGGGACGGCGGCCCCCACCGCCAGGAACTTTGATGCCACCGCGACGCCCAGAGAGATGGTGCCGCCGTCGGCAGCGTCCACCGAGTGTCCGACGATCGAGAAGGTCATGACGGGACCCTAACGGCCGTCTGTAGGTTGGCCTCCATGCAAATCGGAGTGCTTACCGGCGGTGGCGACTGTCCAGGTCTGAACGCGGTTATCCGAGCCATCGTCCGCAAGGGCGTCACGGTCTACGGACACGAGTTCGTGGGGTTCCGCGACGGCTGGCGGGGGCCGATCGAAGGCGAGACCGTCCCGCTCGGCATCCAGGAGGTCCGCGGCATCCTGCCGCGCGGCGGGACGATCCTCGGCACGTCACGCACGAACCCGTTCAAGATCGACGGTGCGGTCGAGAAGATCGAGGCGAACCTCACGTCCCTCGGCATCGACGCGCTCATCGCGATCGGGGGTGAGGACACACTCGGCGTCGCGACCAAGCTCGACGAGCACGGCGTGCACGTGGTCGGCGTACCGAAGACCATCGACAACGACCTGAACGCCACCGACTACACATTCGGCTTCGACACCGCGGTCAACGTCGCCATGGAGGCAATCGACCGGCTGCACACCACTGCCGAGTCCCACCACCGCGCACTGATCGTCGAGGTCATGGGCCGGCACGCCGGCTGGATCGCGCTGCATGCCGGCATGGCCGGCGGCGCGAACATCATCCTGATCCCCGAGGTCCCCTTCGACATCGAGAAGGTCTGCGAGTACGTCGAGTCGCGTTTCGAGAGCCACTATTCGCCGATCATCGTCGTCTCCGAGGGAGCCACACCCGCTGAGGGCACCTTGGTGCTGGCCGACGGCGAGCTCGACTCGTTCGGCCACGTGCGCCTCGGCGGCATCGGCACCCTGCTGGAGAAGGAGATCGAGAAGCGCACCGGCAAGGAAGCTCGCACCACGGTGCTCGGCCACATCCAGCGGGGCGGTACGCCGACCGCGTTCGACCGGTGGCTGGCCACCCGGTTCGGCCTGCATGCGATCGACGCAGTCAATGACGGTGCGTTCGGCAACATGGTCGCCGTGCGCGGGACCAGCATCGAGCGAGTACCGCTCGGCGACGCAACCAGGACCTTGAAGCTGGTGCCGCCCGAGCTCTACGCCGAGGCCGAGGTCTTCTTCGGCTGAGCGCCACGTTCGGCCCAGTCCGATCGGCCCATCCGGTACGGCCGAAAGGGTGTGCCCATCCGGGTGTGTCCAACCGCGTCGATCAAGCCAAGCCCCCGGTCTCCCGATGGAGTGCTATTCGCACCGCTCGTGGTGCCCGGAGGGAGACGGCCTTGACCAGCCTGGCCGGGTTCTCGCGACGGCGAGTCGTCAGCGTGCGCCAGGCAGCCTCGCCTACGGGTCTCTACGTGCTGGTGGCGCTGGTGTACGGCACGTTCGTGATCTCGACCGTGCCCGGCGTCCGCCCGCATCCCGGCTACAACCTGCTCCTCGATGGCTTCCTCAACAACATTGCGTACGAGCTGAGCGCGGTCGTCTGCTTCGTCCGGGCCCGCGCTGCGCTCGCGTACCGCCGCAGCTGGAGATGGTTCGGCCTCGGCCTCGCGCTGTACGGCGCCGGAAACATCTACTGGACCATCTACGTCCGCACCCAGACCCCGGAGCCCTTCCCGTCGTTCGCCGACGCGCTCTGGCTCTCGTTCTACCCGTGCGCGTTCATCGCGCTGCTGCTCATCGTGCGGGAGATCGCCGAGGACGTCCCCCTGAGCCTCTGGCTGGACGGCGTGGTCGGCGGCCTGGCCGTCGCCGGAGTGGCTGCCGCGTTCTTCGGGCCCATCCTGGCGGTGACGGGCGGCAGCCCTGCCGCCGTCGTGACCACGCTGGCCTACCCGCTGCTGGACGTGCTGCTGCTGCTGGTGGTGACCGCGCTCGTGGCGCTGTTCAGCTGGCGGCCGCCGGTCAGCCTGTGGCTGCTGTTTGGCGGGCTGGCGCTGTTCGCCGTCGCGGACGCCGTCTACTTGTTCTCCGCCACCAACGGCACCTATCAGCCGGGTGGCCTGGGCGACTCGGTCTGGGTGGCCGCCACCTTGCTGATCGGTTTCGCCCCGGCGCGCACGGCGCGGGCGACCGGGATCCTGCTCCCGGACTGGGTACGGCTCGGGTTCCCGGTCGGGGCGACCCTATGTGCCGTTGTGGTGCTCGTCTACGACCACGAGAACAAGCTGAACCTGCTCGCGGTGGCCTTGTGCGCCGCCACGATCGTGACCGCGCTCGGGCGGCTCATCGTCACCTTCCGCGAGGCGAGCTCGCTGGCCGGCAGCCACCAGCTCGCTCGGACCGACGAGCTGACTGGGCTGGGCAACCGCCGTTCGTTCTATGACACCGCACAGCAGCAGCTCGCGGTCGGAGCCGCCCACGGGGCGCTGTTGCTGCTGGACCTCGACCGCTTCAAGGAAGTGAACGACAGCCTCGGGCACCACGCCGGCGACGACCTGTTGAGGCTGGTCGCCGCCCGCCTTCGCAAGAAGCTCCACGGCACCACCGACGTGCTCTCCCGGCTGGGTGGCGACGAGTTCGCGGTGCTGCTGCTGGACGCCGACCGGGGCGACGCCGAGCGCCTGGCCGTCGCCATCCGCGAGATGCTCGAACCGCCGTTCTCGGTGGATGGGGTCACGGTGCGGGTCAACACGAGCATTGGGATCTCGCTGTTTCCAGAGCAGGGCGACGAGGTCTCGTCGTTGCTGCGCCGCGCCGACATCGCGATGTACGAAGCGAAGGCGACCCGGTCCGGCCACTACGTGTACGCCCCGGCCAGCGACTCGCTGCACGGTCAGCACCGGCTGCGCAACCTGGAGGAGCTCCGCACCGCCATCTTCAGCCGGTCGCTTGTCGTGCACTACCAGCCGAAGGTGGACACCCGCACCCTCGAGGTCACCGGTGTCGAGGCGCTTGTGCGTTGGCAGCACTCGACCCGCGGCCTGCTCCAGCCCGACGCGTTCCTGCCGCTGGTCGAGGATGCCGGCCTGATGCGCGACCTGACCGATGCGGTCCTGGAGCAGTCGCTCGACCAGGTCCGCCGCTGGCGCGATCGCGGGCGGATCCTTAGCGTTGCGGTGAACCTGTCGGCCTCCTCACTTGTGGACGAGGAGCTGCCGCAACGTGTGGGGACCGCGCTGCGCGACCGGGACCTGCCGTCGGACTCTCTCGAGCTGGAGATCACCGAGGACTTCCTGATGGGCGATCGGGAACGCGCCCGGGCCATCCTGGGCGAAATCCGTCGGCTCGG
>JBDUAP010000320.1:0-3451 GCA_040004585.1 Sporichthyaceae bacterium | reverse complement strand
CGCGTCCGCCAGCCCAGGCCGCCCACGTCGCCAGGCACCTCCTCGACCACCACGGCCCGGTCGATGCCGGCCAGGTGCGCGAGCTGCTCGCGGACGACTGTCGCCTTCAGCTCGCGCTGCGCGGTCAGGTTCGCGTGCTGCCAGTCGCAGCCGCCGCAGCGCCCCGGACCCGCCCAAGGACACGGTGGCGCCACCCGGTCGGGCGAGGGGCTTCGCACCTCGACGGCGTCGGCACGCCAGAACTTGGATGTTGCGCCGCCCTCGGTGACGGTGACCCGGACCCGCTCACCCGGCAACGCGTGCCGCACGAAGACGACTCGACCCTCATGGCGCGCGACGCAGTGGCCGCCATGGGCAACGGGCCCCACGTCGACCTCGAACGTCTGCCCCACGACCGACACCGCCACCGGTGGCCTCGGGGTCGCCTGGTCAAGCTCTTCGGTCATCCTTCGCCGCGGCGAGTGCCGCCGGGTGCGACCCTCTCCGGCCGGTCTTCGCGGCCCGCCGACGAGCGCAGCTGCCAGGGCACGCTGGTGACCATCACACCGGGGGTGAAATGCAGCCGTCCCTTGAGCCGCAGCGCGCTCTGATTGTGCAGGAGGTGCTCCCACCAGTGGCCCACGACGTACTCGGGAATGAGGACCGTCACCAGGTCGCGCGGGCTGGACCGGCGGACGTCACGCACGTAGTCGATGACCGGGTCGGTGACCTCGCGGAACGGGGAGTCGAGCACCTTGAGCGGGACAGGGATCCCCCGCCGGTCCCACTCCCTCTGCAGCGCCCGCGTCTCCTCCGAGTCGACGTTGACGGTGACGGCCTCCAACGTCGTCGGGCGCATAGCGCGGGCGTAGTTGAGCGCCCGAAGGGTCGGCTTGTGGATCTTGGAGACCAGCACGATCGCATGTGTGCGCGACGGAAGCGTCATGTCCTCGTCCTCGCCGACCACGAGCTCGGCGGAGACGCCCTCGTAGTGCCGATGGATGCCCTTCATCAGCACGAACAGGACGACCATGGCGGCAATCGCTATCCACGCGCCGAGCAGGAACTTGGTGATGAGTACGACGACGAGCACCAGCCCGGTGACCGACAGGCCGACCGCATTGATCACCCGGCTGCGCCTCATCCGGGCGCGGGCAGCCGGATCGGTCTCTGTCTTGAGAAGCCGGGTCCAGTGCCGCACCATGCCGGTCTGGCTCAGGGTGAACGAGACGAACACTCCGACGATGTAGAGCTGGATCAGCCGGGTGACCTCGGCGTTGAACGCCACGATCAGCAGCACCGCGGCGAGCGCCAGGATGATGATGCCGTTGCTATAGGCCAGCCGGTCGCCCCGGGTGTGCAGCTGCCGCGGGAGATATCGGTCCTGGGCGAGAATCGAGCCGAGCACGGGGAAGCCGTTGAACGCGGTGTTGGCGGCGAGCACCAGGATCAGTCCCGTCACCGTCGTGATCACACCGGCCAGCAGCGGCAGGTTGTTGAAGATCGCCTTCGCCAGCTGGCCGATCACCGGGTCCTGCACATAGGTCGTACCGTCGGGGAACCGCACCCCGCCGTTGCTGAGCGCCTGCCCCTCCTCGCCCTTCAGTCGAAGCTGCTCGGCGACGTTCTCGGCATACCGCAGCCCCATCACCTTGGCCAGCACGATGACGCTGACGAGCATCGTCACGGCGATGGTGCCGAGCAGCAGCAGTGTCGTCGCGGCGTTCTTCGACTTGGGCTTGCGGAACGCCGGCACCCCGTTGCTGATGGCCTCGACACCGGTCAGTGCGGCGCAGCCGGAGGAGAATGTCCGGAGCAGCAGGAACGCCCCACCGAGACCAAGCAGACCTTCCTCATAGCCTGGCTCGGCGGCGAGGTCGAACCGGGCGCTCTCCACATCCGGCAGATCGCCGAAGAAGTAACGGCCGAAGCCCCACAGGGCCATCCCGAGGATCGCGGTCATGAATGCATAGGTCGGGACCGCGAACGCGGTCCCGGACTCGCGGACACCCCTGAGGTTGGCCGCCATCAGCAGGATGACCGCCGCGACCGCCATCACCACCTCGCGGCCCTGCAGGGCATCGACCGTGGACGCGGCGTACCGCGCGGCCGAGGAGATGGACACGGCAACAGTGAGCACGTAGTCGACGAGCAGCGCGCTGGCGACGGTGAGCCCCGGCGTACGGCCGAGGTTGACCGTGGCTACCTCGTAGTCCCCGCCGCCGCTGGGATAGGCGTGCACGTTCTGGCGGTAGGACGCGACGACCACCAGCAGCACAACGGCGACGACCAGACCGACCTTCCAGGAGAACGAGTAGGCCGCGAAGCCGGCGATGCCCAGGGTCAGGAAGATCTCGTCCGGCGCGTAGGCCACCGAGGACAGCGCGTCGCTGGCGAAGACCGGCAGCGCTATCCGCTTCTGCAGCAGGGTCTCGCCCAGCCGGTCGCTGCGCATGGCCCGGCCGACGAGGAGCCGCTTGACTGCGTCCGTCACGGTTGACACAACGCCGCATGCTAGGCCCCCGGTGGTCAGCCTCGGCGGGCGCCGCACCGTGTACCGTCTGGCCGTGCACTTCGTCATCATGGGCTGCGGCCGGGTGGGCTCGACCTTGGCGCACATCCTGGACGCGCAGGACCACAGCGTGGCCGTCGTCGACAGCAACCCCGAAGCTTTTCGCCGGCTCGGCCCGCACTTCACGGGCACGACCGTGACCGGCATCGGGTTCGACCGCGACACGCTGCGCGAGGCCAACATCGAGGACGCCGAGGCGTTCGCTGCGGTCAGCAGCGGCGACAACTCCAACATCCTGGCCGCTCGGGTGGCCCGCGAGACCTTTGGCGTCGACAAAGTCGTCGCGCGCATCTACGACCCCGGCCGGGCCGAGGTCTACCAGCGGCTCGGCATTCCTACTGTTGCAACGGTCCGCTGGACGGCCGACCAGATTATCCGCCGCCTGCTCCCCCACGGTGCGGAGCCGGAATGGCGCGACCCGAGCGGCACCGTGCGTCTCGCCGAGGTCGCGATCGACAGCAGCTGGGTCGGCGAACGGGTCACGGTGCTGGAGAAGACGGCCAAGGCACGAGTGGCGTTCCTGACCAGGTTCGGCGAGGGTCTGCTGCCCGTCGAGGACACCGTGATCCAGGACGGCGACATCGTCCACGTGGTCATGCGCGACACCGACGCCGACGCAGTCGAGCAGGTCTTCCGCAGCCGCCCGGAGGAGTCCTGATGCGCGTCGCCATCGCTGGTGCGGGAAGCGTCGGGCGGTCCATCGCCCGCGAGCTGCTCGAGAACGGGCACGAGGTGCTGCTGATCGACCGGATGCCCGCCGCAATCAAGGTCTCCTCCGTCCCCAACGCGGAATGGCTGCTGGCCGACGCGTGCGAGATCACGTCCTTGGAGGAGGCCGGCCTGAGCCACTGCCAGGTCGTGGTCGCCGCGACCGGCGACGACAAGGTCAACCTCGTCGTC
>JBDUAP010000044.1:0-11656 GCA_040004585.1 Sporichthyaceae bacterium | reverse complement strand
CGCCGGACGAGATGTCGCCCTACGCACCGCGGATCATCAGCATCAAGATCCCGGTCGACCAGATCGGCGCAGTCATCGGCCCCAAGGGCAAGATGATCAACCAGATCCAGGACGAGACCGGTGCCGAGATCAGCATCGAGGACGACGGCACGATCTACATCGGCGCCACCGACGGCCCCAAGGCCGAGGCGGCCCGGAACATGATCAACGGGATCGCCAACCCGACGATGCCCGAGGTCGGCGAGCGCTACCTCGGCACCGTCGTGAAGACCACCACCTTCGGCGCGTTCGTGTCGCTGGTGCCCGGTCGTGACGGCCTGCTGCACATCTCCAAGCTGCGCGCTCTGGCGGGTGGCAAGCGGGTCGACAACGTCGAGGACGTGGTCAAGGTCGGCGACAAGGTGCAGGTGCAGATCGCCGAGATCGACCCACGGGGCAAGCTCTCACTGGTCCCGGTTGACAACTCCGAGCAGGGCAGCGGCACCGGCGAGACCGAGGGCTCCTCGGCGTCCACCGGCGACGACTCCTAAGCGCCGCGTGCGGGGAACAACGCGCACCCTTGACCGGGGGCACGGTGGCGGCGGCCTGGTCCGCCGCACCGTGCTACCCGGTGGGCTGCGCATCATCACTGAGGCGATGCCGACGGTCCGCTCGGTCACCGTCGGTGTCTGGGTGGGCGTCGGATCCCGGGACGAGAGCCCGTCGCAAGCTGGCGCGTCCCACTACCTCGAGCACCTCCTGTTCAAGGGCACTCGGCGCCGTGACGCCCTGGCCATCTCATCGGCGATCGACGCTGTCGGCGGGGAGATGAACGCGTTCACCTCCAAGGAGTACACGTGCTACTACGCACGCGTGCTTGACGACGACCTGCCGCTCGCGGTCGACGTCGTCTGCGACCTGGTGACCAGCTCGGTGATCCGCCGCGGCGACGTCGACTCCGAACGTGGCGTGATTCTCGAGGAGATCGCCATGCACGACGACGACCCGGCCGACCTGGTCCACGATCAGTTCGCGCAAACGCTCTTCGGCCCAAGCCCGCTCGGCCGGCCGATCCTCGGCAGTGTCGACTCGATCACCACGATCGGGCGGAACGTGATCGCCGGCTACTACCACCGTCGCTACCGCCCGCAGGACATGGTCGTCGCCGTCGCCGGCAACATCGACCATGCCGCAGTCGTGCGGTTGGTGCGCAAGGCGTTTGCCGCTGCGGACATGGTCGGCGGCGACGCGGTCCCGTCACCCCCGCGCGGTGGCGACCGTCGTACGACGACGTCCTCCGGTATCCGCGTGGTGCCGCGGACCACCGAGCAGGCAAACCTCGTCCTGGGCGTCCCGGGTGTCAGCCGCAGCGACGAGCGCCGATTCGCGCTCGGCGTGCTCAACGCGGCACTCGGCGGTGGCATGTCGTCGCGGCTGTTCCAGGAGGTCCGCGAGAAGCGCGGCCTCGCCTACTCCGTCTACAGCTACCACGCGCAGTACGCCGACACCGGGCTGTTCGGTGTGTACGCCGGGTGTGTCCCCCGCAAGGTCGACGACGTGCTGGCCATCTGCCGCGAGGAGCTCGACAAGGTCTCCGCCGCTGGCATCACCGACGCCGAGCTCGAGCGCGGCAAAGGCCAACTGCGCGGGTCGCTCGTCCTCGGACTCGAGGACACCGGTTCGCGGATGAGCCGCATCGGCAAGGCCGAGCTCGTCCATGGCGAGCTGCTCTCCGTCGACGACGTCATCAACCGCATCGACGGGGTGACACTCGATGAGGTCAGCGCTATCGCGGGTGAGTTGCTTGCCGCTGCGCCGACCCTGGCCGTGGTCGGTCCGTTCGAGGGCGACCGCGACTTCGCCCCAGCCGTCGCCGTCGCCTGACCCGCGCTCACTCCCGCCTTCAGCCCGATCCCGCCCCGTCCTTCTGCCACGATCATGCAATGGTGGTTCGACACGCGTGCTCGGTTTGAAACCACGAGTGCATGATCGTGGCGGGTTGTTTGGCTGAACCACGACTGCATGATCGTGTCGGGTTGTCTGGTCTGGGGAAGGAGTGGCGGTGACGATCAGGGTTGCGGTGCTGGGCGCGTCCGGCCGGATGGGCAGCGAGGCGTGCCGCGCCATCGAGGCCGCTGACGACCTCGAGCTGGTCGCTCGGATCGGCTCAGGTGACAGCCTCGACGTCGTGGTGTCCTCCGGCGCGGAGGTCGCGGTCGACCTGACCCGCCCCGACGCCGTGATGGGAAACGTCACCTTCTGCATCGAGCACGGCATCTCGGTCGTCGTCGGCACCAGTGGCTTCGACGATCAGCGACTCCGCCACATTCGGGGCTCGCTCGCTGACGCGCCCAAGGTCGGCGTTCTCATTGCCCCGAACTTCGCCATCGGCGCCGTGTTGATGATGCAATTCGCCGCGCAGGCTGCCCGCTACTTCGAGTCCGTCGAGGTGGTCGAGCTGCACCACCCCGACAAGGCTGACGCGCCGAGCGGCACAGCACGTCGTACGGCCGAGTTGATCGCGGAGTCACGACGTGCGGCCGGGTTGGGCGCACCGACCGACAACACATCGACCGGGCTGGACGGCGCGCGCGGCGCCAAGGTCGAAGGGATTCCGGTGCACTCACTTCGCGTCCGCGGCCTCGTGGCTTCGCAGGACGTCTTGTTCGGCGGCGTGGGGGAGACCCTGGCCATCCGCCACGACTCTTTGGACCGGGCTTCGTTCATGCCCGGTGTGCTGCTCGCGATCCGCCAGGTCCCGGACCGACCAGGACTAACCGTCGGTCTGGAGCACCTGCTCGACCTCGAAGGTCGTTCCGGCTAGCCGAGAGCACGTACGGCGGCAGCGGTGCCGGCTGCCACGAACACCACCACCAGGAACGGCGCCCGGAACAGCAACGCGACCACACCGGCGGCGACACCGGCCAGCCGTGCATCGAGTACCAATCGGCTGCCAACGGCGAATGCCTGCACCGCTGCGAGCGCGGCCAGCAGGGCGATCGGCAGTAGCGCGGCGACGCGGGCGACCACGGGCTGCTCGAGCCAGGCCCGGGGGACCAGCAGCCCGGCGAGCTTCAGGAGGTAGCACCCGGCCGACGTCACCAGGATCGCCGCCCAGGTCACTGTGCCCGCTCCTTGAAGACGAGGACGGCGAACACCGGCACCAGCGCGGCCAGCAGCACAGGCACGCCGGAAGGCACGGCGGGTACGACGGCCAGCGCGACCGCCGCAGCAGCCGCCGCAGTGAGCCAGGCCGGCAAGGTGCGCAACCGCGGCGCAACCAGCGCGATGAACGCCGCGGGCACGGCCGCGTCCAGACCGTAGTCACGCGGGTCCCCGATCGCGGTGCCGGCGATGGCACCGATGAGGGTTGCGAGGTTCCACAGCGCGAACACCGCGAGTCCGGTGGCCCAGAAACCGAGTCGTGCCGCGCGGTCCCCCCGGTCCTCTGCAGCAAGGGCGACCGCGGTCGACTCGTCGATGACGACGTGTGCTCCGACGAGCCGCCGCCAGCCGGTCAGCTGGAGGGGCGCGGCCAGCCGCGCTCCGTACAGCAGGTTGCGTGCGCCGAGCAGGATGGCGGACGCCGATCCGGACGCGACGTTGCCGCCGGCGGCTATGACTCCGATCAGCGCGAACTGCGAGCCGCCGGTGAACGTCAGCACCGACAACGCGCACGCCTGCGTCACGGTCAGCCCGGACGACGTGGCCAGCGCTCCGAACGACAGTCCATAGGTTCCCGTCGCGACCCCGACCACCAACGCCGTGCGGAGGACCGACCCGCTGACCTCCTGCCACGTTTCGGTCATGCGGCAGTGCCGATCGCGGCATGCAGACGGACCTGGGGTACGACGAGCCGGCCGTCGCCATACAGGTCCAGCTCCCGGCGGGCACCGTCCTCGGCCCAACCCGCGCCTGACAGGAACGCGTGCAGCCGGTCGTCCGCGCCACCGGGCGCCGCGAGCCAGACGCGGACATGCAGGAAGCCGTCACCGCGCAGGTGGTCGACCGTCGCGTTGACCAACCGGGAGCCGTGGCCCTCGCGCAGCCGGTGCGGCCGCACCGACAGCGCACTCAGCTCGGCGTCGACCATGGCCACCGCATCGGGATCCTCGGCCGGCCCGAACGCGCTGAAGCCGACCATATCTGCGCCGCTCAACGCGACGAGCACTCGGTGCCTGGGGGACGGCGGCGACGTGATGGCTGCGCGCCACTGGTCGCGGGCGCCCGGCGAGTCGAGATCCTCGAGCACCTCAGCCGGCAGCAGATCGGCGTACGACGCGCGCCACGCATCAGCCTGCACGGCCGCGATCCCGCCGGCGTCGTCGGGCGCCGCCGCCCGCACACTCGAGTCCCCCACCGCGGAATCCTCGCAGGCGCGTCGTCGTCAAGGGTCCGCTGCCACGGCGCAGACCGTAGTAGCCACACAGGTGTTACACAGCGGCGCAAAATCGCTGGACTTTTGTAACATCGGCCGCCTAGACTCAGACGCATGACTGTGGAGCAGGACTTCCAAGCGCTCGTGGACTCCGATCAGCGGGTCGAGCCGCGGGACTGGATGCCGGAGGCCTACCGCAAGACGCTGATCCGCCAGATCGCCCAGCACGCCCACTCCGAGATCATCGGCATGCAGCCCGAGGGCAACTGGATCACCCGCGCCCCGAGTCTGCGCCGCAAGGCGATCCTGATGGCGAAGGTGCAGGACGAGGCCGGGCACGGGCTCTACCTCTACTCCGCGGCCGAGACCCTCGGGGTCGGCCGCGACGAACTGCTCGAGCTGCTGCACGCCGGCAGACAGAAGTACTCCTCGATCTTCAACTACCCGACGCTGACCTGGGCCGACATGGGTGCGATCGGCTGGCTGGTCGACGGGGCCGCGATCGTCAACCAGGTGCCGATCACGCGGTGCTCCTACGGGCCCTACGCCCGGGCGATGGTGCGCATCTGCAAGGAGGAGTCCTTCCACCAGCGGCAGGGCTTCGAGATCCTGCACACGCTCTCGCACGGCACGCCGGCGCAGCACGAGATGGCGCAGGACGCCGTCAACCGCTGGTGGTGGCCGTCACTGATGATGTTCGGCCCGCCCGACGACCAGTCGCCGAACACGGCGCAGTCGATGGCCTGGAAGATCAAGCGCTTCTCCAACGACGAGCTGCGCCAGAAGTTTGTCGACATGACGGTGCCGCAGTCCGAGGTGCTGGGGCTCACCCTGCCCGACACCGACATCCGCTGGGACGAGGCGACCGGGCACTACCAGTTCGGCGAGATCGACTGGTCCGAGTTCTTCGAGGTGCTGAAGGGCAACGGGCCGTGCAACGCAGCGCGGATGGACCACCGACGCCAGGCACACGCGGACGGCGCCTGGGTGCGGGAGGCGGCCACGGCTTACGCCGAGAAGCAGGCCGCTCGGGCACAAGCGGGCGCCGCATGAGCAACCCGAACACCGAGCGCGACTGGCCGCTGTGGGAGGTTTTCGTGCGCGCCAAGCGCGGCCTGTCGCATCAGCACGTCGGCAGTCTGCACGCGCCCGACGCGGCGATGGCCCTGCGCAACGCCCGCGACATCTACACCCGGCGCAGCGAGGGCGTGTCGATCTGGGTCGTGCCTGCCGCCGAGGTGGTCGCCTCCAGCCCGGACGAGAAGGACTCGTTCTTCGACCCGGCGGCCGACAAGGCTTACCGGCACCCGACGTTCTACGAGATCCCTGACGAGGTCCAGCACCTATGACTCCGTTGGCGACGTATGCGTTGCGGCTCGGCGACGACGCGCTGATCCTCGCCCACCGGCTGGGGGAGTGGATCGCGAACGCTCCCCAGCTCGAGGAGGACGTGGCGCTCGGCAACATCGGGCTCGACCTGCTCGGTCAGGGGCGACTCCTGCTCACCTACGCGGGGGAGGTCGAGGGTGCCGGCCGGTCCGAGGACGACCTCGCTTTCCTCCGAGGGGAGCGCGACTTCGTCAACCTGCAGGTGGTCGAGCGGCCGAACGAGGACTTCGGCGTCACCATCGCCCGACAGCTCGCGTTCTCGACCTACCAGCTCGCGATGTATGCGCGGCTCGAGCACTCCACCGACGCGACGATCGCCGGCGTGGCCGCCAAGGCCGTCAAGGAGGTCGACTACCACCGCGACCACGCGACCCAGTGGGTGCTGCGGCTCGGCGACGGCACCGACGAGTCACGGCGGCGGATGCAGCACGGGCTGGAGCGAATCTGGCCCTACGTCGAGGAGATGTTCGTGACCGACGACCTGGAGTCGGCACTGGCCGCCGACGGGGTTGCGGTCGAGGTCGCGGGTCTGCGGCCCGAGTGGGATACCTACGTCGACGCCGTCCTCGCCGAGGCCACCCTGGAGCGCCCGACGCCGTCCTGGACCGCCGAGGGCGGCCGCAGTGGCGTGCACACCGAGACGTTCGGCTACCTGATCGCCGAGATGCAGCACCTGCACCGGTCTCACCCCGGAGCGTCCTGGTGAACCCCCTCTCCCCTCCTTATGTCCGAGACGACCAGCGTGGCTACCCGCACGGTTCTTCGGACACAACGGGAGAAGGGCGCGCGTGGGAGGTCGCGGCGGCCGTGCCGGACCCCGAGGTGCCGGTGCTGACGATCGGCGACCTGGGTGTCCTGCGCGGCGTGGTGATCGACGCGGACGGCCGGGTGCAGGTGACGGTGACCCCTACCTACTCCGGCTGTCCCGCGATGGACGCCATCCGGACCGACGTCGTGCAGGCCCTCACCGATGCCGGGTTCGCCAACGCTGTGGTGCACACCGTGCTGTCCCCGGCGTGGACGACCGACTGGATGAGCGACGAGGGCAAGCGCAAGCTGCTCGCTTACGGGATCGCGCCACCTTCTCGTCGTACGACGACCAACGGACCCGTTCTGGTGAGTCTCTCGGTGCGGTGCCCGCAATGTGGCAGCGGCGACACTCGCGAGCTCAGCCGCTTTGGCTCGACAGCCTGCAAGGCGCTGTGGTCGTGCCGCGCATGCCTCGAACCGTTCGACCACTTCAAGGCGATCTGAGTGACGACCGAGGCAGCAGTCCTGCGCCGGCACGGCGTCTTCCACCCCTTGCGGGTCCAGACGGTCGATCGGCTCACCGACGACGCGGTCGCGATCACGTTCGAGGTGCCGCCCGAGCTGCACGACGACTACGCGTTCGAGGCCGGCCAGCACCTCACGGTCCGCATGGACATCGGCGGCGAGGAGGTGCGGCGCAACTACTCGATCTGCGCGCCTGCCAGCAGCGGACGGCTGCGGGTGGCCGTGAAGCGACTCGATGGCGGGGCGTTCTCCGCTTTCGCCACCAACGGCCTGCAGCCCGGCGACAGCATCGACGTGATGACCCCGACCGGCCGTTTCCACGTGCCGCTCGACCCGGCCAACACCAAGCACTACTGCGCGTTCGCCGCGGGCAGCGGGATCACGCCGGTGATCTCCATCGTGGCCAGTGCGCTCGAGGTCGAACCGGCGAGCCACGTCACGCTGGTCTACGGCAACCGCAGCACCTCGTCGATCATGTTCCTTGACGAGCTGTCCGACCTGAAGGACCGCTATCCGACCCGGTTCCGGCTCATCAACGTGCTGTCGCGGGAGCCGCAGGAGGTCGAGCTGTTCTCCGGACGGCTCGACGAGGACAAGGTGCGTCGGCTGCTTGCGACCCTCATCCCGGTCGAGTCCGTCGACGAGTGGTTCCTGTGCGGTCCGTTCGTCATGGTCGAGCAGGTCCGCGACACGCTGCTGTCCGAGGGCGTCACCCGCGGCCACGTGCACATGGAGCTGTTCCACGTCGAGGGCGAAGCGCCGCGCGAGACGGTGGCAGCCGGCGTCGCGGCTCGCGACCAGGGGACCAGCTCGGTGACCGTGGTCCTCGACGGGCGATCCTCGACGTTCGACGTGCGCCATGACGGCCAACGCATCCTGGACGCTGCCCTCGCGGTCCGGTCCGACGCGCCCTACGCCTGCAAGGGCGGCGTCTGCGGCACCTGCCGGGCCAAGCTCCTGGATGGAGACGTGGAGATGGAGCGCAACTACGCCCTGGAGCAGGACGAGATCGACGCCGGCTTCGTGCTGGCCTGCCAGTCACGGCCGGTTTCCGAGACGGTTGTTCTGGACTTCGACCAGTGAGATAGCGGGCAATCAGGTCCTGTTCCTGAAAGAGTGTCCGGTATGCGCGTCACAGCCCGGGTCGACTACGCCGTACGGGCGCTGGTCCAACTCGCCTCGGACGGCTCCGTCCAGCCGGTCAAGGCTGAGCACCTCGCGACTGCGCAGCAGATCCCGTTGAAGTTCCTGTTGGAGATCTTGCGGCAGCTCAAGCAGCACAAGCTGCTGATGAGCCGGCGAGGGCCCGAGGGCGGCTACACGTTGGCCAAGCCGGCGTCCGAGATCGCTATCGCCGACGTGATCCGGGCCGTCGAGGGGCCGCTTGCGACCGTCCGGGACACCAGCCCGGCGGCACTGGCGTACGTCGGCCCGACCGAGCCGCTGCGCACCGTGTGGATCGCGGTGCGCGGCAGCCTCCGACACGTGCTCGAAGAGGTCACGCTGCAGGACGTCCTGACCGACAAGCTGCCCCGCCACGTGGTCAGCGTCGCCGAGAGGTACGGCGTCGACGAGCGGCCCTAGGAGACGGCCGCCGCGCTCCGGACCGGTGCCGACCGGCGTACGAACAAGGTCTGGCCCTCGACCAGGCCCAGCTGTTCGGCGGAGCCGCGGGTGACCTGCGCCCACAGCTCTTCACCGTCGACCTCGAGGTCTACCCGGACCTCGAAGCCGAGTAGAGTGACGCGCGTGACCGTCGCCTTGACGGTCTCGGGGCGCGGCTCGACCGAGAGCTCGAGGTCGTGCGGGCGGACCAGCTGACCCTTCAGCTTGGTCACCGGGCCGAGGAAGCTCATCACGAAGTCGTCGGCCGGCTCCTCGTAGAGCTGGTCGGGCGTGCCGACCTGGCGCACCACTCCGCCGGCCATCACGACGATCGAGTCGGCGACCTCCATCGCCTCCTCCTGGTCGTGCGTGACGAAAACGGTGGTCACGTGGACCTGGTCGTGCAGCCGACGCAGCCAGACACGCAGCTCCTTGCGGACCTGGGCGTCCAGCGCGCCGAATGGCTCGTCGAGCAGCAGCACGGCGGGCTCGACGGCCAGGGCCCGGGCCAGCGCCATCCGCTGGCGCTGACCACCGGAGAGCTGCGAGGGATAGCGGTGCGCGAACTGCTCCAGGTGAACCAGCTCAAGCAGCTCGTCGACGCGTCGGGCGATCTCGGCCTTGGGACGCTTGCGGATCTCCAGGCCGAAGGCGACGTTGCGGCGCACCGTGAGGTGCTTGAACGCCGCGTAGTGCTGGAAGACGAAGCCGCGGTCCTGCACCGGGAGACCGGTGGCCTCCCGGCCCTCGATCTCGACCAAGCCGGTGTCGGGCTTCTCCAGGCCGGCGATCACCCTCAGCAGGGTGGACTTGCCGCCGCCGCTCGGGCCGAGCAGCGCGGTCAGCCCGCCGGTGGGGATGTCGACCGAGACGTTCGTCAGCGCAGCGAAGTCACCGAAGTTCTTGGAAACATCGCGGACGATGATGCTCATCTGGTGATCTCCTTCGGGGCCAGCGCACGGCTGATAACGAGGGCCAGGACGGCGGTGACGACCAGCAGGAGGGCGCAGGCGTACGCCGTCTCCGGGTCGAAGTTGAGGTAGCGCTCCTGCACGAGCAGGGTCACGGTCTGGGTCCGGCCGACCAGGCGACCGGACACGACGGCAACCGCGCCGTACTCGCCGAGCGAGCGGGCCAGCGCCAGCACGACGCCGTAGGCGAGGGCGCCGCGGATCGACGGCAGCGTGATGCGCAGGAAGGTCTGGACCGGCCCTGCGCCGAGGGTGGCGGCGGCCTGCTCCTGGTCGTCGCCGATCTCCTCGAGGACCGGAGCGACTGCACGCACCACCAACGGAATGCAGACGAAGATCGTGGCCATCACCATGCCGGGGACGGAGAAGATGATGTTGATTCCGATCGAGGCCAGCGCCTTGCCGACCCCGGTGAGCCGGCCGTAGACGAGCACCAGCGCGAGGCCGACGATGACCGGCGACACCGCGATGGGGAGGTCGATCAGGGCGTTCAGCACGCGCTTGCCGATGAACTGCCGACGCACCAGGAGGATCGCGGCGGCGACGCCGAAGATGGTGTTCGCGATCACCGCGTAGAACGCGACGACGGCCGTGAGCTGGATGGCGTGCAGTGTCGACGGACTGGTCAGGCCGTCGATCACCGGCCCGAGCCCATGCTCGAAGGTGCGCCAGAACACCAGCGCGACCGGCGCCATCAGGAGCAGGGTGAGGTAGACGACGACGAGCAGGCGCAGGCCGGGTCGGACAAGCACTCCAGGACTAGCCACGGCGGGCTCCCCATCTCTGCAGCAGATCGAGCGACACGAGCATCGCTAGCGATACGAGGAGCAGCACCGTCGCAACCGCGGCCGCGCCGGTGACGTTGTCGCTCTCGAGCTGGTTGAAGATGTGTACGGACGCCACCTGCGTTTTGAACGGCAGGTTGCCGGAGATGAGCACAGTGGAGCCGAACTCGCTGACGGCACGGGCGAAGGCCAGCGCGGTGCCAGCTGCCATCGCCGGCGCGATGTTCGGCAGGATGATCCGGAAGAAGATGGTGGCGGGGCTCGCGCCGAGGGAGGCCGCCGCCTCCTCCATCTCGCGGTCCAGTTCGAGCAGCACCGGCTGAACAGTGCGCACGACGAAGGGCAGCGTCACGAAGAGCAGGGCGACGACGACGGCGAACCGGGTGTAGGCGATGTTCAGACCAATCGGGCTGTCCGGGCCATAGACCGTGAGCAGGGCAAGGCCGGCGACGATCGTGGGGAGTGCGAACGGCAGGTCGATCAAGCCGTCGAACAGCGCCCGGCCGGGCAGGCGGTCGCGGACGAGGATCCAGGCGATGAGCGTGCCCATGACCATGTTGACGAGAGCCACGATGAGCGAAGCGACGATGGTGAGCTTGAGCGTGGAGGCCGCCTCGGGCGTCGTGATGGAGTGCCAGAACACCCCCGGGCCGTCCGCCTGCCCGCGCCACACGACGGCGGCGAGCGGGATGAGGACGATCACGCTCAGGTAGGTGAGGACGACGCCGAGGGTGATCGCGCCACCCTTGCCGTGCAGGGGTCGCCGGACACGAGGGGACGCCGGCGGGGCCCCCGAGATGGGGCCCGCGCCGGCGACCGTCGTGGCTGCTGTGGTCAAGGGGCTACTTCTTCACCGAGACCCCGAGCTTGCGCTCGATGTCGGTGACGATGCCTTTGTCCGGGTCGAAGAACTTCTTGACCACGGCGGGCCAGCCACCGAGGTCGGCGATCGTGAACACGCCACTGGGCTCAGCGAATTTCTGGCCCGCCGTGTCCGCGCCTTCGAGCACCGGCTTGTAGCCGTTCTGGGCGAAGATCTTCTGCGCCTCGGGGCCGCGGACGAAGTCGAGGAACGCCTGCACCTCCCTGGGGTGCTTGCTGTTGCGCGTGATCGCGGCGGGGTTCTCGATCAGCAGGGTGTTGTCGGGCACGACGTAGTCGATGTCCTGTCCCTTCTGCTGGGCGAAGATGGCCTCGTTCTCGTAGGAGATGAGGACGTCACCCTTGCCGCCGGTGAACGTCTGCAGCGCGGCCCGGCCGCTGTCGTCCTGCAC
>JBDUAP010000319.1:0-3460 GCA_040004585.1 Sporichthyaceae bacterium | reverse complement strand
AGTAGGCGTGCACGCCTACCAAAGCGACGCCCAGCCTGCCAAACGTGGTCAACTGGCGAAGGGGGGCCGGATGGTCAGGCGGGGCGAAGGCCCGGCATGGGGAAGCCGCGGGCGAAGTCGTGCACATCGGCGGCCACCTTCTCGACGGCGGCCTCGTCGCCGGCCTGCTCGGCCTCGACGACCTGGTCTATCCAGGCGGCGATCCGGTCCATGTCATCCGTACCCATGCCCCGCGAGGTGACGGCCGCGGTGCCGATGCGTACGCCTGACGGGTCGAACGGCTTGCGCGGATCGAACGGCACGGTGTTGTAGTTGAGCTCGATCCCGGCCCGGTCCAGCGCGCGGGCCGCCTGCTTGCCCGGGAGCTGCTTGTTCTCGAGGTTGACCAGCAGCAGGTGGTTGTCGGTGCCGCCGGACACCAGGTCGAAGCCGTGGGCAGTGAGCCCGTCGGCCAGGGCCTTCGCGTTGGCGACGACGGCGGCGGCGTAGTCGCGGAACTCGTCGGTCGCCGCTTCCTTGAGCGCCACTGCGATGGCCGCCGTGGTGTGGTTGTGCGGTCCGCCCTGCAGCCCGGGGAACACCGCCTTATCCAGAGCCTTGGCGTGCTCGGCGTTGCTCATGAGCATCGCGCCGCGGGGACCGCGCAGCGTCTTGTGGGTCGTGGTGGAGATCACATCGGCGTGGCCGACCGGCGAGGGGTGGGCGCCGCCGGCGACCAGCCCAGCGATGTGCGCGATGTCGGCGCACAGGATCGCCCCGACCTCACGGGCGATCTCGGCGAACGCCGGGAAGTCGATGGTCCGGGGGATGGCCGTCCCGCCGCAGAAGATGAGCTTGGGGCGCTCGGCGAGCGCGATGTCGCGGACCTCGTCCATGTCGACGCGGCCGGTCTCCTTGCGCACGCCGTACTGCACGCTGCGGAACCACTTTCCCGTGGCGGACACGCTCCAGCCGTGCGTGAGGTGACCGCCCATCGGCAGCGCCATCCCCATGACAGGGTCGCCCGGCTCCAGGAACGCGAGGTAGACGGCCAAGTTGGCGGGGGAGCCGGAGTAGGGCTGCACGTTGGCGTGGTCGACGCCGAACAGGCGCTTGGCCCGCTCGATGGCGAGGGTCTCGACCTGGTCGATGACCTGCTGACCCTCGTAGTAGCGCTTGCCGGGGTAGCCCTCGGAGTACTTGTTCGAGAGGACCGAGCCGGTGGCCTCCAACACGGCGGCGGAGACGTAGTTCTCCGACGCGATCAGGCGCACCATCTCGCGCTGGCGTTCGCCCTCGGCCGTGATCAGCCCAGCGATCTCCTGGTCACTCGTCGACAGGTTCGGGTCGCTCGTCATGGGACATCTCCTCCGGGCTGGCGGTCGGCGCCAGGGTATCCGCGCCCTGCACCGCTCACTATCGTGGCCCGAATGCCGGATCGAGGTCCTATGACGGGTGGGAGGTGCCGACGTGCGCGCCGATGACTGGCGCCGCGCCGCACGCAAGCGGGCGCGGTGGGCGCGCAGCCGGCTGCGCGGGGCACCTCCGAAGACTCCGGACGGGATCAAGAAGATCAACCGGTACGGCGGCCAGCTCACCGACGAGCAGATAACGGCAGGTCGCCACCGTGAGGTCGTCGGCGGCGCCTGGGACGAGATCGGCCGGCTCCAGCTGGACTACCTGGTGAGCGCCGGGCTGGAGCCGTCCTCGACCCTCCTCGATGTCGGCTGCGGCGCCCTGCGCGGCGGCATTCACCTGGCTGGCTACCTCGACCCGGGTCACTACTACGGCATCGACGTCAACGAGAGCCTGCTCCGGGCCGCCCTGGTCAAGGAACTGCCCGAGGCCGGCCTGGCCGACCGCGTCCCGCCGGAGCACCTGCGGGTCACCGCCCGGTTCGAGTGCGACTTCGGCGTCGCGTTCGACACCGCGTTGGCCGTGTCGGTGTTCACCCACCTGCCGCTGAACCACATCCGGCTCTGCCTGTTCCAGGTGGCCGCCGTGATGGCGCCCGGGGGTCGGTTCTTTGCAACGTACTTCCCTGCCGATGAGGCTGTTCCGTTCGACGAGCCCGTTCGCCAGAAGGCCACCCGCACCTTTCCCGAGCACGACCCTTACCACTACCTACCGTCCGACCTGGCCTGGGCAGCGACCAGCGTCGCGCCATGGGAGGTCACGCGCATCGGCGACTGGGGGCACCCCCGCGGTCAGCACATGATCGAGTTCGTCAGGCGGGCTGACGGGTGAGCGCCGCGTCGTAGCGCGCCAGCACCAGCTCGGCGACCTCAGGAGCGTCTCCCAGCGGTGCGCTTGTGGCATCTCCGCCGGCCGCCGCGATGCAGTCCGCGAACAGGCCGGCCGCGAGCAGGTATGACGCGACGGCCACCCGTGGTGCGCCGCGAACCCGCAAGGCGGCCACCGCCGCCTCGACATTCGGCTCGGCCGCCGAAGCGAAGGCGGCCTCCACTGCCCACCAGCCCCGGGCCGCCCAGCTCACGGCCAGCTCCCGGATCGTCTGCTGCGCGGCCGGGTCGGCCGATCCCGCCGCGGCCAGCACGACAGCGGTGCCTGGGTCACCGACGCAGACGCCGGCCTCGGCCAGGCGTCGTTCGAGTGCCGCCAGCAGCAGGGGGTGCGGACCCAGCACATCAGCCTGGACCGCCTCCGGGTCTGCCGTGGCCAGCTGGGCCGGCAGGTCGTTAGCACTGTGGAAGGCGGCGGTGAGCAGCAGCGGGACGACGACTGCGCCGGTTCCGACTGCGGTGATGGCGGCAGGCAGGTCGGGCGCGGCGTGCTCGAGAAAGGATTTGGTGACGGTCAGGCCGGGTCGATGCCGTCGTACCTCCGCGACCAGCGCATCGGCGGTCGTCGCCGCGCCCGGGTCCCGACTCCCGTGCGCGACCGCGATGAGCGGCGGGGCGCTCATCCGAGTACGTCGTGCAGGCCGACCACGTCGCCGACCACCAGTACAGCCGGAGCCCGCACCTGACGCTCCCGGGCCAGCGCGGCGATCGTGTCGAGCGTGCCGACCGTCGTCCGCTGCTGGGGAGAGAAACCGGACTCCACGATCGCGGCGGGGGTCCCGGCAGGCTTCCCGGCGGCGACCAGGGCCGCGGTCGCCTCGGCGAGCGCGCTGACCGCCATCAGCAGCACGAGGGTGCCTTCGACACGTCCGAGCGACGCCCAGTCCAGGCCTTCGTGACCGGACGCGATGGTGACCTGGCGGGCCAGGCCACGATGGGTGACCGGAATGCCCGCGGCGGCCGGCACAGCGACGGCACTGGTGACGCCCGGAACGACATCGACCGGCACGCGGGCGGCCCGGCAGGCGATCGCCTCTTCGCCGCCGCGGCCGAGCACGAAGGGGTCGCCGCCCTTGAGCCGTACCACCCGGCTGCCCGCCCGGGCATGCTCGATCAGCAGGCGGTTGATCTCCTCCTGCGGTAGCGGGTGGTGCCCAGCCGTCTTGCCCGCGTCGATG
>JBDUAP010000318.1:0-3466 GCA_040004585.1 Sporichthyaceae bacterium | reverse complement strand
CCTGGGAGCCGTAGTTGACGCTGGACGTCGCGGGCCGTCCCACGATCGACGGAGCGACGGTGACGTAACCGGACGAGCCGGCACCCGTCGCCGTGACGTTGACGAGGATGCCCTGCGCAGTTGCCGGCACGCCGTACAGGCCACTGACCGGGACGGTCAGGTGACCGTCAGCGGGCAAGATCTCGGAGTCCCTGGTGTCGAGGACGCGCTGTGCCGCGACCGGCGTGTACGGCGCGCCGGCCAGGTTGGTCGTGAAGTAGCCGACGAGGTCGAGGACCACGTCGACGGGGGTAGCCGCGTTGCGGATACTGACCTTGCCGTTGCTTCCCACGGGGACGGTCACGAGGGACGCCGCGGTGCCCAGCTTCGGAACGTTGACCGATGACGTCCCCGACCAGACCGTGCCCGCAGGAAAGGCACTGAGGTAGGTGGCGCCGGCGGTGGGTCGCACACCGGTCATGTTCAAGACCACCGCGCCCACTGCGGTTGCCGGCACACCGCCCACACCGGTCACCTGGACATCGAGATGACCCGAGGCGGCAAGCCGGCACGCGTTCGCGCCGGTTCGGGTGTCGAGGAGGCGGTACGGCGTGATGGGAACCGCCGTGAGGCCGGTTGGCATGGGCGCGGTGAACGCGGGCTGGGCGGGCGGCGCGGGGCACACGACGCTACCGGCGAAGAACGACGTCCGCTTCCAGGCGCCGTTCCAGCTGAAGCTGGTGTGGATGTGGTCGCGGTGGCACGTCGTCTTGTAGGTCGAGCCATATGTCGAGCAGGCCTTGCCGCCGATCATCTGCGGCTGCCAGCCGGCGCTCGCGTTGTACGAGCGCCACATCATGTTGTTGTACTGGATGTACTGGATGCCGAGTCGGCGGGCCATGGCGTGCTTGTTGCCGTAGGCGTCGGTCGCGAACAGCCAGCCGAACAGCGCCGCCGCCTCGGCCTTCTGCGTCGCGTCGCTCGCCAGGCTGCCCCAGTCGAGCGCGCGGCCTTCCTCGTGCCCGCTGACACTGGCGCTGCAGGCGCGCGAGATGTTGTTCCAGCGGGTGCCGTAGGTGCGGATCAGCAGATCGCGGTACGCCGTCACCCCAGGCTTCGGCGTGGGGCTGCAGGTGTTCTCCGTCTCGTACGACGAGTAGGGGTCGATGCCCGGGGAGAACGACGGGGTGGCGGGCACCGCGACGGCGTTGGCGGGCCCCGCAGCCAGCAGGCCGGTGGAGGCGAGGACGACGGCGAGCAGGCCGACGACCATCGAGCGCAGCACGGACGAACGAGGCATACGGGGCATACGGGGCATCTTCTCGGCTAGGGACCGAGCCTGGTGGCTCTTTGCGGCTTCTTTATGGCTTCGTCCCTGCGAAAGGGCCCCTTGAGCGTGGGTGGGTGTGATCCACCTATCCGGCCCACCCTGCCCGGCGTACCGGTTTGTGCTCGGTCCTTAGGATGTGCCGCGACTGAGGGGAGAAGGGGTGCTCGACGACAACGAGGTCCAGCGCGCGCTGCTGGTGGCGGCACATCCGGACGATATCGACTTCGGCGCGGCCGGGACGGTAGCGACATGGACTGCGGCCGGTGTCGAGGTGTCCTACTGCATCTGCACCGACGGTGACGCCGGTGGCTTCGACCCCGCGGTGGCCCGTGCCGACATCCCGGCGATCCGGCGCGCGGAGCTCGAGGCCGCGGGCAAGGAGGTGGGTGTCTCCGACATCCGGTTCCTCGGCTATCAGGACGGGCGTCTCGAGGTCAGCCAGGATTTGCGCCGCGACATCAGCCGGGTGATCCGGCAGGTGCGGCCGCAGCGGATGATGATCCCGAGCCCGGACCGCAACTGGCAGCGGCTGCCGGCGAGCCATCCCGACCACCTCGCCGCCGGTGCGGCGGGGATCGCCGCGATCTATCCGGACGCGCGCAACCCGTTCGCGCATCCCGAGCTGCTGCGCGACGAGGGGCTCGACGCGTGGGAGGTCAGCGAGGCGTGGCTGATGGCGCATGCGGAGAACGACCACTTCGTCGACATCACCGATGTGTTCGACCGCAAGCTCGCGGCGCTGCGCGCACATGAAAGCCAGACCGGGCACATGGACGACCTCGAGCAGCGGATGCGCGTCTGGTTCTCGGCCAACGCGATGGTCGCTGGTCTGCCCGACGGCCGGCTGGCCGAGGGCTTCAAGGTGATCCAGACAACCTTCTGACGCCGACTCCCCTCCCCCAATGATCATGCACAGCGCTTGTGTCCTGCACGTCGACCTCGACCAGTTCCTCGCTGCCATCGAGATCCTGCGCCGGCCGGAGCTGCGGGGACTGCCCGTCGTCGTCGGAGGTGACGGCGACCCGACGAAGCGAGGCGTGGTCAGCACCGCGTCGTACGAGGCTCGCGCCTTCGGCGTCCATTCCGGTGTCCCGCTGCGGACGGCCTTCAAGCGGTGCCCGGACGCGGTGTTTCTGCCGGTCGACAAGGAGGCGTACGACACCGCGTCGACCGAGGTGATGGCGGCGCTGCGGTCGTTCGGCTTCCCGGTCGACGTGCTCGGCTGGGACGAGGCGTTCCTCGGTGTCGAGACCGACGACCCGGAGGCGCTGGCTCGCCAGATCCAGGACCGGGTGCGCGCGGCGACTGGACTGGACTGCAGCGTCGGCATCGGCCAGAACACCCAACAGGCCAAGCTGGCGACCGAGTTCGGCAAGCCGGCGGGTGTCTTCCGGCTCACGTACGACACCTGGTTCGAGGTGCTCGGCGACAAGCCGACGGACGCCCTATGGGGCATCGGCCGCAGGCTCTCGCAGCGCCTCGCCGACGTCGGGATCACCACGGTCAAGGAGCTCGCCGCCGCTGACCCGGAGACCCTCAAGGGCCCGTTCGGCCCGTCGACCGGACCGTGGCTGGTGAACCTGGGCAACGGGCACGGCAGCCGGACCATCACCGACAGGCCGTACGTCGCGCGCGGGAAGAGCCGGGAGGTCACCTTCCAGGAGAACATCGAGGACTGGGACGAGGTCCGCCGGCAACTTGAGGTGGTGGCACGACGGGTGGCCGCCGACGTCGCGGCAGAGGATCGCCTGGTTGTACGGGTCACGGTCAAGGTGCGCTTCGCGCCGTTCTTCAGCAGCACCCACGGCCAACAGCTCAACCAGACCAGCGCCGACCCCGACGTCGTCACCGAAGCGGCCCTCGCCGCACTGGAGAAGTTCACCGACCGCCGCCCCGTCCGCCTACTAGGCGTCCGCGCCGAGCTCACCGCTCCAGACCTAGCAGACTAGATCGGGTTCTCGACGAAGCGGAGGACCCTGCGCCTTGTCAGTCGATGAGCAGTGACCAGAACTGGCACTAATCGACGGTCAGGGGGTCGATTTGCAACCCGCCCCGGAGCGGCACCTACCCGCTGCTGTGCAGCGGCGAGTAGCGTCGTTCGGAAGATCGCGCGCCTGCCATGGCGCACGAGCGACCGCCGGAGGTCCGATGAGGCGC
>JBDUAP010000043.1:0-11731 GCA_040004585.1 Sporichthyaceae bacterium | reverse complement strand
ACCAGACCGTGCCCGGGCGGGACGAACGCCGGCACATTGTGCAGGCGGTAGACGTAGACCCCGAGCAGCGGGGAGAACGTGTATTCCACCGCGGTCGCGAAGGCGACGACGACCGCAACCTGGGCCCGCACGAGCGGGGTCTCGCGGCGAAGCAGCCAGCCGAGGAGCAGCCAGGTGCCGACGCCCAGCGCCCGCTGGAACCAGAGATCGGCGCCGCGGTCGAGCACGAGCACCAACGGAACCCAGGTCAGCGTGCAGGCGACGACGGTGGCATTCCGCACGGGCGTCCTCATCACGACAACTATCCCACCCGCGCGCCCGGGTGCTTGTCCCTGCCGATCCAGGCGAGGAAGATGACCTCGAGACGCCTTGGAGGTGTTCGCATGCAGGTCCGCGACGGCATGAGCCGCGACGTCCTGTCCCTCGGGCCGCACCACACGCTCCGGCAGGCCTCGGTGCAGATGGCCGCGCGCCGCGTCGGTGCCGCAGTGGTGCACGACCCCGAGGGCGACGGGATCGGGATCCTCACCGAGCGCGACGTGCTCGAGGCACTGGGCGCGGGTCAGGACCCCGACAGTGAGCGGGTGGGTGAACACCTCACCGGCGAGCTCGTGTTCGCGACCCCGGCCTGGACCCTGGAGCAGGCCGCCGAGGCGATGGTGCGCGGCGGCTTCCGTCACCTCGTGGTGCTCGAGCACGGGGAGGTGGCGGGCATCCTCTCGGTGCGCGACATCGTGCGCTGCTGGTCAGGTGAGCGGGCCACGTCCGACGAGCTGGTCGGCTGACCTCTCGTCCCCGTGAGGACGGTCAGGCCACGTGGCTCGTCGGGTGTGCCACGGCGACCCGAGCCGAGCCGGGAAAGCCCACGAGCAGGGCGTCGCCGCACTCGACACAGACCCACTCGGGGCAGTCGGAACCGTGACCGTCAGGGCACTCGGGCTGCTCGAAGGAGACATCGCCGCGGCAGGTGGTGCAGAACCGCACGATCGTTGCGTAGGCGGTGGGCATCGGGGGATCCCCTGTCTGAAGTGGCTTTGTCTACACCAACGACGGTGCCACGGCGGTCCGACAGTTCCGCGCAGGCGCCCCGGCGTGTCGCGATCGGGCCAGTAACCTGGCGGGGCTGGTGCACGACCGGCGATCATGGGGTACCGGCTAGGGGGCCGGACCCGCCGTACCCGCCGCTCGATCTCCTTCTTCCCTGGAGCTGGACCCATGCAGAGCATCTGGAAGGGCGCAATCTCCTTCGGCCTGGTGTCGATACCGGTGCGCCTCTACAGCGCGACCGAGGAGAAGGACATCTCCTTCCGCCAGGTCCACCGCGACGACGCCGGACGGATCCGCTACAAGCGGGTCTGTTCCGTGGACGGCGAGGAGGTGCCCTACGCCGACATCGCCAAGGGGTACGAGCTCACCGACGGGGAGATGGTGGTGCTCACCGACGAGGACTTCGCGAACCTGCCGATCTCCACCTCCCGGGCCGTCGAGGTGCTCAGCTTCGTCCCGGAGGACCAGGTCGACCTCGTGATGCTCGGCAAGCCCTACTTCTGCGACCCGACCGGTGCCGACGCCAAGCCCTATGTATTGCTGCGCGACTCGCTGGAGGGCGCGGGCAAGGTGGCGATCGTGAAGGTTGCGCTTCGGCAGCGGGAGCGGCTCGCGATGCTGCGGTCACGCGACGGCGTTCTTGTGCTGCAGACACTGTTGTGGCCCGACGAGGTGCGCGAGCCGAAGTTCGGCTTCCTGGACGACGACGTGACGGTGCGTCCGCAGGAGCTGCAGATGGCCGAGTCTTATATCGCGGCGCTCTCGGGTGATTTCGAGCCCGAGCAGTACACCGACAACTACCGCGAGGCGCTCGAGGAGGTCATCGAGGCCAAGGTCGCCGGCCGCGAGGTGAAGGCGCCGGTCGAGGCGCCGCGGTCCGGCCAGGTCGTCGACCTGATGGAGGCGCTGCGCCGCAGCGTCGCGGAGGCGAAGAGCAAGCGCGGGGAGCCCGCCGCGGGCTCGGCTTCCGGGGCCAAGAAGACCGCCAAGAAGGCCGCCACCGGCGCCTCGAAGAAGACCGCGAGCAAGGCTGCCAAGCAACCGGCGAAGAAGGCGGCCGCCAGGAAGTCGGCAGCCAGCAAGAGCGCCAAGGCAGCCAAGAAGGCAACCAAGAAGGCCCCGGCCCGCCGTACGGCCTGAGGGGACACGCCTTTTCGGTGGTTATCGCCAACCTGCTTGACGTGGTGACCGGCAATGAGTTTGATCATGATGCCACCGACACCGCCGAGGAGAAGTCGATGCGTTCCGTCTACCGCGTACTGGCCTTCCTGCTCGCCATCGAGGTCCTGATCCAGGCCATGGCCATCGCCTACGCGATCGCCGGGCTCGGCAAGTGGGTCGCGGACGACGGCGGGGTTCTCAACAAGCAGGTCGTGGACAGTGAGAATGCGAGCTTCCCCGGCGTCGGAGGGTTCGCCACGCATGCCATCAACGGGACCATGATCATCCCGATCCTCGTTCTGCTCTTGCTGATCGCCTCGTTCTTCGCCAAGGTGCCGGGTGGCGTGCGCAGCGCGGCGATCCTGCTCCTGTTGGTCGCCCTTCAGGTCTTCCTCGGGATCTTCTCACACAGCGTGCCTTACGTCATCGTCCTGCACGTGCTGAACGCCTTCGCCATCCTGGGGATAGCGATCATCGCGGGTCGCAGCGCGTCGGTCGCGGCGGAGCCCGCTCGGACCTCCGTGGCCGTCTAGTTTGACCGCAGAGCGCAGGCGCCTGCTGATCGCCCTCATCGCGACCGTGGCGCTGCTGGCGCCGTTGGGCTACTACTGGCAGGCCAGCCTGCTGCCTGACCGCTACTCGGTGATGGACATGGGGTACGCCGACTACGGCGGCGGTCCTGCAACCATGACGCACCACGAGCTGATGGGCCGCAGGGTCGCATCACTCGTGGCCGACCCGAAGAGGCCGGCGGACGTGCGCGTCACCCTGACCGCGCGCAAGGAGCGCTTTCGCCTCGCCTCCGGCGAGCAGGTAGACGGTTACACCGTCAACGGCACCTCGCCCGGCCCGGTAATCCGCGCGGTGCAGGGTCAGCTGGTCGAAGTGGTGCTCGTCAACGAGTCGGTCCCGTCCGGCGTGACCCTGCACTGGCACGGTGTGGACGTCCCGAACGCAGCCGACGGCGTCGCCGGAGTGACGCAGGACGCCGTACGCCCGGGAAAGTCGTTCACCTACCGCTTCGTGGCCGATCACGTCGGGACCTACTGGTATCACTCGCACCAGGTCTCGCACGCCCAGGTCCAGGGCGGGCTGCTGGGCGGACTCGTGGTCACTCCCCCGAAAACCGGCCCGGACGTCCGCGACGAGCTCGCCATGCTGCACGTGTACGACGGGAAGCCCACCATCAACGGCTCGACCGGCGACGTACTCGTTGATGCGGCGGACGGCGAGACCGTGCGGGTACGTGTGGTGAACACCGACAACGGGGCCACATCGGTCTGGACATCCGGATCCCCCTTCACGGTCATGGCGGTGGACGGCTACGACCTGCACGAGCCGACACCGGTCTCCGATCGGGCCGTCCGGCTCACCGCCGGCGGCCGCGTCGATCTGCAGGTGACCGCGCCGGCCCGCATCGAGCTGGGCGGGGCGAGGGCCCTGATCATCGGCCAAGGGGCACGCGCCGTCCCGCAACCGACCGAGCAGCTGGACCTGCTGACGTACGGAACTCCCGCCCCGCTGGGCTTCGACCCATCGTCGCCCGAGCGGATGTTCACTTACTCGGTGGGCAGGCGGCCCGGGTTCCTCGACGGCCGACCAGGGCTGTGGTGGTCGATCAACGGTCACCTGTTCCCGGACGTGCCGATGTTCGTCGTCGAGGAGGGCGACGTCGTCACCATGCACATCGACAACCACAGCAGCCAGACACATCCGATGCACCTGCACGGCCACCACGCCGTCGTCATGGCGCGCAACGGGGTCAAGGCGACCGGTAGCCCGTGGTGGGTCGACTCGCTGGACGTGGCGAACGGCGACAGCTACGACATCGCATTCGTGGCCGACAACCCGGGCATCTGGATGGACCACTGCCACAACCTGCCGCATGCGGCGCAGGGACTTGTCGCGCACCTGATGTACGCAGGTCTCACCGAGCCGTATCGCGTCGGCGGCGACGCCGCCAACGAGCCCGAGTAGGTCAGGCGGAGTAGGTCAGGCAGCGCGGCGCGGCGCGCCCGGCCGACGACGTGAGTTGTGGTGGCGCGGGTTCGAACGCGCGACGGGCCGCGGTGCGGACCGCGGATCAGGCACGATCGGCGTGCCTGAGGTCGCGAGCAGGCGCACGGCCTCATGACCCGGGTGTACGGCGACCATGGTCGCCGTGACCTGCGCATCGGAGTGCAGCCGCGTCAACGCGCGGACCTGCTCCGGCTGCGCCAGCGAGAGCACGGTGCCGGTGTTGCCGGCCCGCGCGGTGCGACCGGACCGGTGCAGATAGTCCTTGTGGTCGTTGGGCGGGTCGAAGTGGATGACCAGGTCGACGTCGTCGACGTGGATGCCGCGAGCTGCGACATCAGTGGCGACGAGCACCCGGGAGTGGCCGGAGGAAAACGCATCCAGGGCCCGCTGGCGCTGGTTCTGGTTGAGGTTGCCGTGGATCGCGCCGGCATCGACACCTGCGCGCTGCAGCTGCTTTGCCAGTCGGTCGGCACCGTGCTTGGTGCGCACGAAGAGCAGCGTGCGACCGGGTCGGGACGCCACCTCGGCAGTCACGGTGAGCTTGTCCTCGGCGCGCACCTTGAAGAGCTGGTGGTCCATGGTCTCGACCGGTGACGAGTCCGATGCGACGGCGTGCACGGCCGGATCGCTGAGGTAGGCGTCGACGAGCCGGGCAACCCCACGGTCCAAGGTTGCGGAGAAGAGCATCCGCTGACCACCCGTCGGCGTCATGTCGAGGAGCTTGGTGACCGCGGGCAGGAAGCCGAGATCGGCCATGTAGTCGGCCTCGTCCAGGACGGCGACCTCCACCTGTGCCAGCGAGCAGACCCGTCGTTCGATCAGGTCCACCAGTCGGCCGGGTGTGGCAACGACGATGTCGACGCCTCGCTTGAGGGCATCGATCTGACGGCCCATCGGAGCACCGCCGTAGACAGCGGTGACCTTCACCCGCATCGCCTGCCCCAGCGGAACCAGCGCGTCGGTGACCTGCTGGGCCAGCTCGCGCGTCGGCACCAGCACGAGTCCGCGCGGGGTGCCCGGCCGGCGGTGGTCGACGCCGGCGGCGAGCCTGGCGAGCATCGGCAGACCGAACGCCAGGGTCTTGCCCGAGCCGGTCTCGGCGCGGCCGAGGACGTCACGCCCTGCGAGGGCGTCGGGCATCGTGCGGGCCTGGATCGGGAACGGTGACTCGATGCCGCGGGCAGTGAGCGCGGAGATGATCGGGGCGGGGAGGCCGAGCTCGGCGACCGCGGGAACGGCCGGCGCCGGCGCCGCGAAGGCGGCGGCCAGCTGACGGTCCAGCTCGGCGGCCGGGCCGGAAACGTGCCGGGCGGGTGCAGGCGCGGACCTCTTGGCGGACCGGTTACCGGAAGGTCGGCCGTTGAGGTTGCGGTTGCCGTTGGGGCGATCGCCGGACGGTCGGCGGGGTCGGTGTGCGGGCGTGCGAGGACTACGGGGGGACTGAGGCATGCGAGTGACGGACTCCGTCGCTAGTGGCGAGAAAACACCTTGGCCGCGACGTGAAGAAGAACCGCACAGGCGACCACGTGGGCGAGAACACCCACAGGAAATGGTGCCGGCAGACCGCCAGCACATGATCGAGACTATCAGCCTTGCGGACGTCGCCCGGCCAACCGCGACGGTGAAGCCGGTCACAGGCATGATGCTGGCGTGCGCGCCGCAGTGGAGATCCTGGCCCTGGTGATGGCGGTGGCCGTCGTGGCCGGCACGGCCAGACGCATGGGCTCCAGTCCGCCGTTGGTCCTCGTCGTCGTCGGCTTCCTCGCCGCGCTCATCCCGGGCGTGCCCGACTACAGCCTCGATCCGGATGTCGTCCTGATCGGGCTGCTGCCACCACTGCTGTACGCCGCCGCGATCCGCACGTCACTCGTCGACGTACGGACCAACCACCAGGCGATCGGCATCCTGGCCGTGGGTGCGGTCATCTTCACGACTTTCGCCGTCGGTCTGGTGGCCTGGACGCTGATCCCAGGGCTGCCGCTGGCGGCAGCCCTGGCACTCGGGGCCATCGTCGCGCCGCCGGACGCTGTTGCTGCTACGACGATCGCGAGACGCGTGGGGATGCCCCGACGGATCGTGTCGATCCTCGAGGGCGAGAGCCTGGTCAACGACGCCACCGCCCTGGTCACCCTGCGTACGGCGATCCTTGCCATCACCGCGACCGTCGGGGTGTGGCAGGTCGTCGGGGACTTCGCGCTGGCGGTGGTTGGCGGACTTGGCGTGGGTCTCGCCGTCGCTTACCTGCTCGCGCTCGTGCGCCGCCATGTGGAGGACCCGGTGCTGGACACGTCGCTGTCCTTCGTCGCCCCGTTCCTCGCCTACTTGCCGGCCGAGGCGTTGCATGCCAGTGGTGTGCTCGCCGTGGTTGTGACCGGCCTGTTGCTGGGTCACAAGTCGCCGGTGCTGCAGTCAGCATCCTCACGGCTGTCGGAGCAGACCAACTGGCGAACCGTTGCGTTCCTGCTCGAGAACACCGTCTTCCTGCTCATCGGGTTGCAGCTGCCGCACATCATCTCGCTCGCGTCGAACAACGAGATCGGGACGACCCGCCTGATCGCTATCTGCGCAGCTGTCCTCGTCGCCACGATCCTCGCGCGCGTCTTGTGGGTCTTCGCAGCAACCGCCTTCTACCAGTTCGGCCCCGCACCGCTGCGGCGGCGAGCCTGGGCCTGGTCGTCCGCAACCCTGGTCTCCTGGGCCGGCATGCGCGGCGTGGTCACCCTCGCCGCGGCGTTCCTGCTCCCCCGCGACACGCCTCAGCGCGACATCCTGGTGCTCGCGGCCGTCGTCGTCGTGGCCGGCTCGCTGCTCGTGCAGGGCACGACACTGCCTCTCCTGGTGCGACGTCTCGGCCTGCCGGGACCGGACGCGGCGGAGGACAACCTGCAGGAGGCGGCACTGCTCTCGCGTGCAGTACACGCGGGTCTCGAACGGCTCGAGCAGGTGCGCCGCCCGGAAGACGACCCGGCCGTCATCGCCGCGCTCGAAGCACGCACGCAGCAGCGAGCCAACGCCGCCTGGGAACGACTCGGCAACAGCAGCGGCACCGGCGAGACCCCGAGCGAGACCTACCGGCGGCTGCGGCTGAAGATGCTCGCGGCCGAGCGCGACGTGGTGCTCAGAGCACGCGACTCCGGCACGGCCGACGACGAGATCCTCCGCGACGTGCTGGCGATGCTGGACTCGGAGGAGTCGCTGCTGGACCGGCTGGTGACCAAGAATGTGCAGGTGGACCGGGAGCTGACGGCGAAGGCAGAGCGGGAGGAGCACTGCGAGCATCTGGCTGAGGCCCCGATCGCGGTACGGCCGAGGACGCCGGAGGGGTGCGAGCGCTGCCTGGCGGAGGGAACCACATGGGTGCACCTGCGGCTGTGCCTGACGTGCGGGCAGGTCGGCTGCTGCGACTCCTCACCGCAGAAGCACGCCACAGCGCACTTCCACGAGACGGAGCACCCGGTCATCCGCAGCTTCGAGTCCGGTGAGGCGTGGCGCTGGTGCTACGTGGACGAACGTCTCGGCTAGCTGGGGTCGGCGAGAAGAGGATCGCGCACCGCCTCGCTGATGCGACGCAACGCGACGACCTGCGCGGGGGTGAGTCGATCGAGCAGGTGCCGGCGTACCCCATCGACATGGCCCGGTGCCGCGGCGGCCAACGCGGCGAAGCCCTCGTCCGTCAGCACGGCGACGGCGGCGCGACGGTCGTGCGGCACGCTCTCGCGGCGCACCCACCCGGCTTCCTCCAGCCGCGCGACCGCGTGGGACACCCGGCTTCGCGAGGACCGGGATCGTTCCGCAAGCTCACTCATCCGCAGCGACCGATCGGGCTGCTCCGAGAGCCGGACCAGGATCTCGTAGTAGGCGTGTGGCATCCCGGCGTCCCGCTGCAGCTCCCGGTCCAGCTGGTCCATCAGCAGCCCGGACGCCTCGATGAACGCTCGCCAGGCGCGCTGCTCGTCCTCGTCCAGCCAACGGGTCGCCACGACGTCCATGCTATCCCGGAATAGTTGAACGCTCAAGTAAGTTGCTGGATACCATAGCTCCTCACGAGATTCCGAAAGGCCCGCCGATGCCCATCGTCCGCCTCAACCACGCCGTCCTGTTCGTCAGCGACGTCACGCGCAGCGTCGCGTTCTACCGCGACGTCCTCGGGTTCACCCCGATCGCTGCGATGGCGGAGCTTCCGGGTGCGGCGTTCCTGCAAGCCCCTGGCTCGACCAACGACCACGACCTCGGGCTGTTCGAGCTCGGCTCCGCGGCCGGTCCGTCGCAGGCCGGGCGGTCCACGGTCGGCCTCTACCACCTGGCCTGGGAGGTCGACACCCTCGACGAGCTCGAGAAGGTCCGCGACGCGCTCGCTGCAGCCGGCGCGCTGGGCGGAGCGAGCGACCACGGCACCACCAAGAGCCTGTACGGACGCGACCCCGACGGCCTGGAGTTCGAGATCGTCTGGCTCATCCCGGCCGACCAGCTCGACGACGTCGCGCTGGGGGCCCGCGCCCGGATCGGCGTGCTCGACCTCGAGCGGGAGAAGGCGCGCTACGGCGGGGACACTCTCGGCGGCGTGGGCATCTCCAGTCCTGCCCGCGCCTGAGCCTCGGGGCTAACCCGTTGCCAGCGCCGGGAGTGACTCATCGGGGATGCCGAACGCGTGCACAAGTGTGCCGGCCTGCGGGCGCAGGGTGCGGCAGAGCTCGTTGACCGCGCGGGTGATCGCCTTGGACTGCCGGGTGGTCAACCGCCCATGCTCGAGGAACCAGCCCCGGTCGGCTTCGAGGTTGCTGAGCACGTAGAGGTCGCAGACCCGCCCCAGCAGGGCCTTGGCCGGCTCGTCCTCGCACTCGTCGATGGCCGCGACGAACGCCTCGAGCACCACGCGGTCGACGTGCACGCGCGCAGCAAGCAGGAGGTGGTCCTGCGCGGCGTTGAACGCCTCGAACGCGTCACCGTTGCCACCTGCGGCCCGCCGCAGCCGACGTGCGAGCCCATTGATCACATGCTTCTCGCGCCACTCGAACAACGACAGGTGGTAGCCGCGATCGAGCAGGTCGGCGTCCTCGTCCCGGCCCGGCGCGGCGGCGATCAAGCGCTGCACCAGGGCTCGCGCCGCCGTACGCTCGATCACCGCTCCGACCACCTGGTCGGCGACAAAACGCACCGTGCCCAACGCATCCAGCTCACCGAAGTGGTCGCGGTAGCTGGTCAGCAACCCCTTGGCAACGAGCTGCAAGAGGACGGTGTTGTCGCCCTCGAACGTGGTGAAGACATCGCTGTCGGCCTTGAGCTGGGGCAGCAGGTTCTCCGAGAGGTAGCCGGCGCCACCACAGGCCTCGCGACAGGCTTGGATGGTGGCCGTGGCGTGCCATGTCGTGATGGCCTTGATGCCGGCCGCCCTCGTCTCCAGCTCTCGCTGGGCCCGGTCGTAGTCGGAGGCCTTCTCGATGTCGTGCATCGCTGCGACCATCTCGTTCTGGGCGAACAGCAGCGCATAGCTCTTCGCGAGAGCCGGCAGCAGCCGTCGCTGGTGGGCGAGGTAGTCCAGGACCACGATCTCTTCATGACTGCCCGGGGGCCGGAACTGCCGACGCCGCTCTCCGTAGCGCACGGCGATGGTCAGGGCTGCCCGCGCCGCCGCCCCGGCGCCGCCGGAGACGCTGATCCGGCCTTGCACCAGGGTGCCGAGCATCGTGAAGAAACGCTTGTTCTCGTTGTCGATCGGGCTGCTGTAGGTGCCGTCGGGTGCGACGTCGCCGTAGCGGTTGAGCAGCGCCCCGCGTGGCACCCGGACGTCGGTGAAGGTGAGCCGTCCGTTGTCCACGCCGCCGAGCCCCGCCTTGTGGCCGCAGTCCTCGATGGCGACGCCGGGGCACGGGTCGCCGTTCTCGTCGCGGATCGGCACCATGAAGGCGTGTACGCCGTGGGACTCCCCCGCCGTGACCAGCTGGGCGAACACCGCGGCCATCTTCCCGTCGCGGGCAGCGTTGCCGATGTAGTCCTTGCGTGCGCTGACGTCCGGAGTGGTGATGGAGAACGTGGCGCTCTCCGGGTCATAGGTCGCCGTCGTGCCGATGGCCTGGACGTCGGACCCGTGACCGGTCTCGGTCATCGCAAAGCAGCCGAGCAGCTCCAGCGAGAGCACCCGGGGCAGGAACGCCTCGTGATGCGCGTCGGTGCCCAGGTGCAGGATCGCCCCGCCGAACAGGCCCCACTGCACACCAGCCTTCACGAGCAGCGACAGGTCGGCGAAGGCCAGCATCTCGAACGCGGTCACCGATCCCCCGACGTCACCCTGACCGCCGTACCGCTCGGGGAAGCCGAGCGTCGCGTGGCCGCTGTCGGCGAGGATCTGCGCCTGGGCCAGGACGTGGCTGCGGTGCGTCTCGACGTCGAGGCCGTGCACGGGCCGGAACTCCGGCGAGCGCAGATGGCCCCGGGCCTGTTCACGCGCTTCGTGCCAGCGTCCGTCGAGCAAGCGTCGCAGGACAACGACGTCGACCTCGGTGGTGGCACCGGCGTCGGGGGCGGGCTGGCCGTCGGACATCAGGACCTCCAGGTCAGGGGCGTCGGGTCGACCTCACGTCCGGTAGCCGCAAGAATTCCGGCCAGGCCGCTCCAGGCCAGGTCAGTGAGGTGGTCGCGCAGATCCGCCCTGCTCATGGGCAGGCTCATGGGCGATCGCTGGTCGAGCCAGTGGTCGGCGGCCGATCGCACCAGGCCGACGATGCCATGCCCCCAGGGGCCGGCCGACGAGCTCTCCACGCCGGCGTCCTCGAGGCGGGTCGCGATGAGTGTCGCCACGTGGTCGCCCACCAGCGCACTGAGGTCGCGGACCGGGTCTGCGCACCCCGCGCCGCCCAGCCGGTCGGGGACGGGGCGGGCCACGACGAACCGATAGACGTCGGGGTCTGCCTCGATGACGCGCAGGTAGGCGTCTATCGCGGCCGCGAGCTGGCGGCCGGGCTCCCGCTCGGCGGCGAGCGCCGAGCTGAGCTGTGCGACGAGGCGTTCGGTGACCCGGGTGCACACCGCGACGTAGAGGTCGCCACGGTCGGCAAAGTAGCGGTAGACGGCGGCCTTGCTGGTGGCGGCCTCGGCGGCCACCTCGTCCATGCCGACGCCCGCACCGTGCACCCGGATGGCGCGGACCGCGGCATCGACGAGCTCTTCCCGTCGGGTGCGTCGGTGCGCCTCCCAGCGGGTACTCCGTCCATCGGGTACCTCGGCCGTCATGGTCGCGACGGTACCTGATACTTTCGGTATCAATCCAGTTGGCCTGCCCTCCGAGGAAGGACCCGCACCCATGGCACCGACCGTCCGGCGCGCCGCAGTCGTCGGGGGAAACCGGATCCCCTTCGCCCGGGCCAACGGCCCCTACCGTCACGCGTCCAACCAGGACATGCTCACCGCCGCACTCGACGGGCTGGTCGCGCGCTTCGGCCTGCAGGGCGAGCAGGTCGGCGAGGTGGCCGCCGGCGCCGTGCTCAAGCACAGCCGCGACTACAACCTG
>JBDUAP010000042.1:0-11761 GCA_040004585.1 Sporichthyaceae bacterium | reverse complement strand
TTGGTAGCGGGGGCAGGATTTGAACCTGCGACCTCTGGGTTATGAGCCGCCGACCCTCCCGCCGAGACCGTCACGGGTGGACAAGGGTGGACGCTCATGGACGCCACCCGCGCACGTCAGGAGCGCGTCTTGTTTCGCCGGCGTCCGGGTGTGTCCACCGGCGTCCAGGCACTGCCTGCGGTCATTCTGCGGTCAACCGATCCCCCACGAATCGGGTCCGGTCACTGTGATCACACTCGTGCCGGGCGACCAGTTTCCCGGCGCAGCTCGCGCTATGGAGCGGCGTCCAAGGCGACGACGGTGAGGGACGCGATGCCGGCGAAGCCATCGGGATTACGGGTGAACACAGGCAGGTCGTTGGCCACCGCCGTTGCGGCGATGAGTGCGTCGTACACAGGCGCCGTGGTCTTGCGGCCCGACGCGCGAAGCTGCGCGGCGACTCGGCCGAAGGCGCGCGCGGCTCGGTCGTCGAACGGGATCGGGTGGAAGTCCGCCTCCACCTGTTGGAACACGCTCTGGCGCGCGATGCGCTCCGCATCCGATCTGGGCACCAGCGGACCCACCGAGAGCTCCGCCAGGCTGATCGCGGCCCCGACCATCCCGTAGTCGGCGGCACCTTGCTGGACCTGCAACCGCTCCAACCCTCAGTAGGTTGGGATGCGCTGTGAGATGAGGTCGTCCGCGCGGTTGTTGACTTCGCTGTTACCGGTCACGGCATCCAGGAAAGGCTGACGATCGAGCGCCAGCAGCACCATCGGTTCGTCTGCGGTCACGGTGGCGGTGCGCGGGACGTCGCGGAGCAGCGCGATCTCGCCGAACGGATCACCGGGACCCATGCTCCTCAGCGCCTCGCCACGATAGGAAGCTTTCGCCCGACCCGATTCGATGACGTAGAACCTGTCACCCTCATCGCCCTCCCGAATGACTACCGCACCGGCAGGGACCTCGACACGCACCAGCCGACGGGCCACGAGCTCCAGCGACTTCAGCTCCAAGGGGGCGAAGAGCGAGAGCTGACGGAGAAGTTCCAGCCCTTCTGGCGCGCGGAGCAAACCGTCCAGGCGGCGAAGCCTCACCATCGAGGGCAGCACGAGAGCCACGATGACGAGAGCAAGTACAGCCAGCGACAAATGCAAACCGATCGTCGCGATCAGCAACGGCATGACGATCGATCCAAGGGCCATCGACCCGATGAGCACGGTTTCGAGCGCACCAAACACTCGGCCCAGCACCTCGTCAGGTGCCAGCCGTTGCATGATCGTGGATGCGTTGACGTCGACGACGGGGTTGGCCACACCGATCACGAACATCGCCGTGAACGCCGCCCAGGCCTGCGGCCACACGGCGATGAGCAGGAGTGGCATCGCCCACAGAAGCACCCCGACACCGAAGTCGGTGGCCAGTCGTTGACTGGATGCTCGAGCGATGGCGACGAACCCACCAACGATGGCGCCGACGCCCAGCATGCTGTTGAGATAGCCGACACCATCGGCCCCGAACGAGGTGGCCTCCACGGCTACGGCAACTGTGAAGACGATCGAGGCGCCCGCCACGATCGTCTGCGCGCAATACACGAGCGACACCAGGCGGAGGTCGGGGTGCCCCCAGATCTCCCGGAACCCGGCCGCCGACTCGGCGAGAAAGCCGACCGATGCCGCGTCCTCGGTGGCGTCCTCTCCCCCGGCAGGAGCGAGCTCGACGGGTGACGCCGTGTCGCTGGGAACGTGAATCCGGCTCACCAGCGCCGCCGACCAGATGAAGGTCAGACCGTTGAAGACGATGACGACCGGGACCTCGGTGACCGAAAGCAGCACGCCGCCGATCGCGGGGCCTGCGAAGAAGGCCAGACTCTCCAGAGTGCTCAAAGTCCCGTTCGATGCGGTGAGCTCCTCGGGCTCGCTCACGAGCTTCGGAAGCAGTGCAGCAACGGCTGGACGGAACGGCGTACCGACTAGGGCGGCCAGGGTCGCCAAGACGAACACCACAAGCACCGGCGCATCCACCCAGATCAGCACTGCGCCGACCAGCACTATGACGGCGCGAGTGAGGTCGGACGAGACCATGACAGACTTCCGCGGAAACCGGTCGACGAGCGTCGAAGCGAACGGCGTCACTACCGTCATGAGAACCAGTCGCACCGTGCCCCAGATACCCACGGCAGTGACTCCGCCGACGCCGTAGGCCCACACAACGATCGCCGTCGCATAGGCCCAGTCGCCGATCGCAGATCCGGCGAAGGCGAGGTTAAGTCGTCGAAGCCCGGGGTTGCGGAAGACGGTTGCCAACGACTGCCGAGTCTCCCGCACCGGGTCACTGACGCGCCCCATCACGCGCCCCCACAACGAGCCACGGGAAGGTTCATCGGATTTCCCTTTCGACCGTGGCGTTTCCGGAGCATGGCGCTGGAGAGACGCCTACGTCAATGGTCATTCGGGCGCCACTTCCAGCACCTGGCCCTCGCGAGCCATGGTCACCGGCAAGGGGGACTTCAGCTCCTGGAGCATCACGTCGAGCCGGTCATCGGTACGCGCCGGTCCGTGATGGAACAACACGAGCCGACGAACGTCGAGACGGGTTGCGAGGTCTACCGCGTCGCCAACCGTGGAGTGACCGTAAGCATCCGCGAACGTGCGCTCGGACTCCACGAACTGAGCGTCGTGCAGCAGAACGTCCACACCGCCGATGAGGGACACCAGTCCATCGGTCGCCTCGCCTCTGGCCGCGTGATCCGGCACGTAAGCAACGTCTACTGACCCGTCAGAGATGCGATACCCGAACGTGCGACCACCTTTGTGGCGCACCTCCGCTGCGGTAAGGGTGAGTCCCTCGACCTGCAGCACGCCTGGCTCGATCGCGTTGAAAGACCACGCCCCCAACAGGCCGGACGGCGTAATGGGGAACGCGGGCGGCGACATCGACTGAGCCAGCAAGTCATGGCCGGAAAGTCCATCCTGCGCGGGCAGGTATACCGCAACTTCCGCGTCCTGGCGGTCACCTGCCTCGAAGAACGCCAAGCCCTGCGTGTGGTCCCAGTGCAGGTGACTCAACAGGATCGACCCCCGGTAGGGCTGACCGCCGAGCATCGCCGTCAAACTCCGCAGCCCAGTACCGGCGTCCAGCGCGAGGGTTGGACGGTCGCTGCCCTCTGGGGTCACGGCGACACACGAGGTGTGTCCGCCGTACCGAACGAAGTCTGGTCCCGGCGCTGGGGTCGAACCCCGGACTCCCAGCATGGTCAGCAGCACGCAACGCACAGTAGGACCTCTCCGCTAATCTCCGCTCACAATCCGCCAACGCGGGAAGCGGGTGACCGATGGGCGCGACACCCGTGGCACTGCGCTCCCTCACCTCGCGCAGCGGCCTGCGCCGCACGCTGGTGGCGTATGCGCTCTTCGACCTCGTCGAGATCGCGATCTGGCTCGCAATCATCCTGTACGCCTTCGACAAGGGTGGCGCACCACTGGCCGGCGTCGTCGGTGTGCTGCAGCTGCTGCCAGCCGTCGTTCTCGCACCCCCCCTTGCCAGCGTCGGCGACCGAATGCCACGGGGCACTGCGCTGGCACTGGCCCACGGGGGCGTCGCCGCGACCACGGTTCTGACCCTGGTTGCACTCCTTGCCGAGGCTCCCGTTGTCGTGGTGATCACCGCGTCGGCGACCACGACAATCGCACTCGCAGTGGTGAGACCCATTCACTTCGCCGCACTTCCCCAGCTGGCACGTACGCCCGACGAGCTCGTCTCCGCAAACTCAGTGTCCTCAGTCGCTGATGGCATTGCGTACTCCGCCGGTCCGGTACTGGCCGGATTCGGGGCTGCCATTGCTGGTCCATGGCTTGTGTTCGCCGGCGGCAGTGCCGCCGCCGTCATGGCGACGCTGTTGTGCCTGCAGCTCGGGCTCCCCGCTCCCACGCCAGACGAGCGCGGTGACAGAACCGACGGAGGTAACAAGAACGAAGGTTTCCGCGCAGCTCTCGCTGGCCTGCGGACCATGTGGGGTGACTGGGCGGCCCTTGCGCTACTGCTGGTTCTGAGCACCCGGTTCGTGATCGGTGGTGCGATGGACGTGCTTGGAGTGTCGTTCTCCACCAACGTGTTGGGGCTCGGTCAGTCCGGTGCGGGTCTGATCATCGGGGCCGTTGGAATCGGAGGCATTCTTGGCGCAAGCGTCGCGGCCACCGCTTCCCGTCGCCAGTCGCTCGTCCCTGTGGTGATCGGCGGTGGTGTGCTGCTGGGAGTGGGCGTGGCAGTGGTGGCGTTCTTCGACCGGCTCGCACCGGCCATGTCCGCCCTCGCGTTGGCAGGCATGGGCGGTGCGCTGCTCATCGTCGGGGGCCGCACGCTCCTGCAGCGGGTCACCGACGACCGAGTGCTGGCACGAGTGTTCGCCGTCCAGGAGAGCACGTCGCTGCTAGGCGTCGCACTCGGCACGGCCGTGTCGCCCTTCCTCATCAACCAGTTCTCAGCGGCAGGAGCATTCATCCCTATGGGTGTCGGTGTCGTGCTCGTTACAATCGTCACTTTCACGCTGGTCAGGCGACTCGATGCGCGGGCCGTGTTCCGGCCGGAGGAGCTGGCACTGCTACGCGGTGTCCCGTTCCTGTCGGTGCTCCCGCCCTACGAGCTCGAACGACTCGCAAAGAACGCGCGTTGGCTCGACACCAGCTCCGGCGAGGACGTGGTGCGACAGGGCCAGCCAGGACATGAGTTCTTCGTCATTGCGGCAGGCGGGTTCACCGTCACCATCGATGGAAGCCCGCTGTCGCAGCCGATGACGACAGGCACTGGGTTCGGAGAGATCGCCCTGTTGAGATCGGTAGCGCGCACGGCCACCGTGACCTCGTTGACCCCCGGGCGACTCCTCGCCGTCAGCTCAGTTGACTTCCTCGCCGCTGTGACAGGTAGCCCTGATGGCCGTGCTATCGCCGCCGAGGTGTCGGCTTCTCACCTGGCCCGCGACCGCGCGCGTGAAGTCCCGAGCTGACCCGCGACTGGGCGATCAACTCACCGCGATGGTGGTCCGCGCGTCGTGGGCGGCGAGCCACGCAGTCGCTCCGATCTCCGCATAGGTGGCACGGGCATGCGCCAGGAGCGGCTCCGCCTCATCGCGACGCTGCTGCGCGATGAGCCAATATGCAAGTTCTTCTTCGGCTCGCGCGCGTGCGGGAACGGCACCATAAGCGTCCAGCGCCGCGATTCCGGCGCGCAGCTCCGCCTCGACGGTGGTGGGCTCATCTCCGCGCGCAGACCCGATGAGACCACGCATTCGGTGCAGCTGAGCGGCCACAGCTGGAGACAGGATGCCGGTTGCGGCTGAGTCGGCAGGCTCAAGCAACTTCTCAGCGAGTGCAACGTCGCCCGCGTCGAGCGCTGCTTGGACCATGGGTGGCCACAGGTGCATGAAGTCGTCGTCAATGCCGAACGCCGCGAGCAGGTGAGGCAATGCCTGTTCGCTGATTCGGGCAGCCCCGGCCAGATCGCCGTTGGCCCGTGCACGCGCCAGGTCCAGGTTGGCCAACCAGGCAAGTTGAGTTGCATTGTCCGTTGATTGCGCGCCACCACCGGCCGGCATTGGCCCGCCGCACGCATCCGAGAACCATCCCTGAATGCTCTCGAGGCAGAGTCGTATGCCGGGATCGGCGACGGACTCAAGAGCCGCCGCAAGCACCGACTGGGCCTCGTCGAGGCGGCCAGAGGTCCACAACTCCGTCAGGTAGTTCACGGCCGTGATATCGATGAGATCTGCCTCACCCGAGCGCCGAGCCACTTCCATTCCCTCGCGCCCGAACTGCAGCGCAGCCGAAAGGTCGCTGCTCATCTCGGTTGCGGAGAGGTTGTTCAGAGCCCGGGCCAACACCGCAATCAGGTCGTGCTTGCGGGCGAGGACGGCCATGCTCTCGAACATCACTCGGGCGGTGACGGGAGCCCCAGCTGTCATGTAGCGGATTCCCATGGACGAGTGAACTCCCGCCAGTGATTCGGGATCGTCGAGCGCTTCGGCCAGCAGGACGCGCCGTTCCGCGTAGTAGCCCATCTTCTCCAGATCGCCTCGCGCGCGGGCGGCGGACTCCAGGACCCAGGCCAGCAGCAGCAGCGCACGATCTGCCCCAGGGGCTCCCTGGAGTGCATCCCATCGTGGCTGGGCAATTTTGGCTGCGGTCGCGTTGTGCTGCAGCCGTTGCAACGACCGGCCGTGCTCGGCGGCAGCCATGCCGGCGTCGACGGGCAGGGCCAGCTGGTCGAACAACCTGGTGGCCTCGACCGCGTGCTCGACGCCCGCTGGGTAGCGGCCGGCTGACTGAGCGGCCCGCGACGCCGCGAGGCTGAATCGCGCCTGTTCCAGCGGGTCGTTGGTGCGGGCCAACGCCGACTCGAGGAGGCGTTGTGCCTCGGCTGGGGCACCGATGGAACTGGCCCGAGCCGCGGCCCGCTCGAGCATCACGCAAGCACGACTGGTGAGCTCAGCCACATCGTCATCACCGGTTGAGGACACCTCAACCGCGTCCAGCAGGTGTTGGGCGATCACCACCGCGAGGTCACCGCCGTCGTCAGGCAGCGAGGCGAGGTAGTCAGCCGCCGCGGTGTGCCGTTGTCTGCGGTCCCGCCGCGACTGCGTCGAATACGCCACCTGACGCACCACCGACTGCACGAACTTGAACTGGCCACGCTCGGCAGACTGCCGATCAGTCTGAAGCGACAGGATCTCCTTGAGCCGCAGTGAGGACAGCACTACATCCAGATCGGGCCATGCGTCACCGACCGCGACCAGGCCCTCCCGCGAGAACACAGCACCCAGCACACTCGCCAAGGCCACAACTCTGCGCTCGTCGGCGGTGAGTGCGTCTAGCCGAGCGGCGACCAACGCCTGCAGCGATGCCGGCGCACCAATCGTGTCCAGGTCAAGGTCAACGTCATCGGCGGGGACATACTGCCCGTCACGGGGGATCACCAGGTCACGGTCGATCAGCGCCCGCACCGTTTCCACCGCGAACAACGGAATGCCCTCGGCACGAGTCACCAACGCCGCCCGGGTCTGCTCAGGCAAACCCACGACCAGACCGTCGACGAGCTCGGACATAGCAGCATCCGGGAGTGGTTCGAGTCGGATGATGCTCGCGCGACGACCGCCCAGATCGTGTCGGCGAGCCAACAGCTCAGGGCGCGCCAACGCCAACACGAATATTCCGGCACCAGCGGTGGCCAACACATGGTCCACGAAGTCCAACAGACCGTCGTCTGCGTAATGGGCATCGTCCAGCACCAGGACCACCGGGTGCTGGCCCTCGCCGATCAGCTCCAAGAACGCCGTCCAGGCCGCGAACAGATCCTCCCGTGCGAAACTGCCGCCAGCTGCGGCACCGATGAGCGCAGCCACTCGAGGGCGGATCCAGTCACGGTCACCCTCATCAGCCACAAACTCAGCCAGCCACGCATCCAGGTGTTCGGTGACCGTGTCCCCGGAATCGCCCTCCACCAGGCCCAACCGGGCCCGGATCGCCTCGGCCAACGCCCAGAACGCCACTCCATCGCCATAGGACAAGCACCGACCCCGGTGCCATCGAACCGAGGCCGACAGCCCGTCGATGTACTTCTCGAATTCCCACGCCACCCGCGACTTGCCTACACCCGGTTCACCGTCGAGCACCACCAACTGGGGGCGCATCGACTCCTGGGTGGAGTGGAAGTACTCCTTGATCAGCCGCAGCTCTCGGTCCCGACCAGTCAGTGGCGCTTCCAGACCATCAACCCGCTGACCACCCCCGACCTCAGCCACCACGGCCCGCGCAGCAAACAGCTGCATCGGCTCAGCCTTGCCCTTGAGGACGTGCTCACCGGCATCGGAGAACGCAATCGCCGCAACAGTGAGCGACCGGGTCGTCTCATCAACCCACACCTGGCCCGGCTCCGCCGCCGACTGCACCCGTGCCGCGCTGTTCACCGCATCGCCGGCAACCATGCCCTCCGCGGTCGCCCCCACCGTGACCGCCACCTCACCAGTCACCACCCCCACCCGCATCGCCAAGCCCGGGGCACCGACATCGTCACCCATCGCCGCAGCCGTCTGAACAAGCTCCAAACCCGCCCGCACCGCGCGTTCCGCGTCATCTTCATGCGCAACCGGCACCCCCCACACCGCCATCACCGCATCACCAATGAACTTCTCCACCACCCCCCCATACCGACTAATTACCGTGCGGCACTCCTCGAAGTACCGCGAAAGAAGCTCCCGTACCTCCTCCGCATCACGAGACTCCGACAGCGGCGTAAACCCCACCAGATCTCCGAACAACACCGACGTCACCCGGCGCTCCGCCACCGATGTCGTGAGTGACCCCTCCGGGGGGGTGGCCGGGGAGACGGCCTGCGGCGTGCCTCCGACCGGCGTGCCGCAGGAGGGACAGAACCGGGCCCCTGGTGTGAGCGCGTCACCGCACGACCCGCAGTTCCCCGGAGCGGCCGTTGCACCGCAACTCGGACAGAACCTGGCGCCAGGGGGTAACTCGGCGCCGCATTCCTGGCACGGGACCAGGGCGGTCGAAGTCATGCCCGCAAGATAGGCCCTTGCCAGCCGTGGCGGAACTGTTCGCACGAGTCCAAGTCGCGCGGATCCGACAGTTTCGGTACTAAAGTCGGCGCGGGCCGGACTTGGCCACCCAACAAGCCTGCCGGCTGCCAATTCTGGTCGGATGAGTGCTACGTAGCTCAGATCCGCTCATGCGCCCCGGGCGCGTGACCGCCGTCCTAAAGCTTGCGCTCGGCGGGTGGAGGCAGCGGGCCGCTCATGTCGATCCCGTGGCACTCGGCCACCTTCGACACGAACCACTGGTCGAACGAGTCGTCGGACGAGGCGACACCGCCCATGAAGTCGTCTCCTCCGGGTCCGTCGTGGACCGCGATAACCAAGTGCCCGCCGTCCGGTGTCCCCTGTAACCACGCCCGGTGCGCGGTTAGCTTGTGGCGGGCGTTGAATGCCTCGAACTCTGCCTTGCGCGGACCGTTGAGCTCGGCCATCCAGGCTTGCCAAGCGTCCAACTTGTCCGGAAGCAGTGGGGCTGCCAGAGCGCCCATGGCCTTCTCCTGACGGCGAGGTATGACAGTTCGACCGAACCGTCGCGGCCACTCTCTCGCGGGGCGTGGTCGCCGGCAAGCCCCTCGACGACGCCAGCGGATGGCAGACGCTGGCGGGCTGAGACATCCTCACCCAGGGTGAATCCGCTCACACCCACTGACCAGGCCCGTGCACCGGGACGTCAACTAGCACAGCGGTCACCGCGCACCTACGTGCCGTTGTAGGGCGGGTCGACAAAAGTGGCCGCTAGCGCGCTGGGTTTCGACCCAGAGGTCAAGTGCACAGGCCGAGCAAGTGGCTAGACGCGGAGTCCACTAGCGTCCACCACCGTGCGCAACCGTCGCGACATCCGCCTCGTTGATCGCCGTGAGGGCCGGTCGGCGCCGAGTCTTGCGGTCATTCTGCGGTCACAACATGCAAAAGGCATGACCACCAAGATCGGTGATCATGCCTCTGAGACAGTCTCGCTGGCAAGGAGCCTCCCGAGGAGCTGAACGTCCTGGTCAGGGGCGAACTCGATGAGGTCCCGCAACTCCGACAAGGTCGGCGTGCACGACGTACAGCCCGTAGGTCTCGTTGCGCAACGCGAGGTCCGCAGGCGTCATGGCCCCACTATGGGGCACGGGGTGCGTGGTCGGCCTCGCTGCCGACGAGGACCGTCCGAGCCGCGCGGCGGGTGCCCTTCACCGCGAACATCGCGACGTCGGCCGTCCGCAGCACGTCGGACATCCCGGCGGCCCCGGTCAACCGGGCGGTCCCGACGGACACCGTCAGGCCCAGAACGGTTGCATCGACGGTGATGGTTTCCGCGACGGCGTCCTCGAGCCGACGGGCCAGACCTGCCGCCTCACCGTCGCTCAGCTGCTCGGCCACCACGACGAACTCGTCCCCGCCGAGCCGGGCCACCAGGTCGCCGGGACGGACGTTCTCCGCCAGGCGGGCGGCGACGATCTGCAGCACCCGGTCCCCGACGTCGTGTCCGTGACGGTCGTTCACGGCCTTGAACCCGTCCAGGTCGCAGAACAGCACGGCACCCGCCTCACCTGTGGCCGATGCTCTCTCGACCGCGTCGGTGAGCCGCGCCGAGAGCGTGGACCGGTTGGGAAGCCCGGTCAACGGGTCGTTGCCCGCGCGGCGTAGGAGTTCCGCCTCGCCCGCCTTGCGTACGGTGATGTCCTCGACCTGCGAGATGCCGTAGATGACCCGGCCGGTGCTCGTGCGGATCACGGAATCGGTGACGGATACCCACACGTGGGTGCCGTCAGCCCGCACATAGCGCTTCTCGACCGGGTAGGCGTCGTCCGTGCCGCCGACCGCTCCGGCCATTGCCACCCGGTCGGTCTCGAGGTCGTCCGGATGGGTGATGTCCGCGACGGTGCGCTGGAGCAGCTGGTCGGCAGTGAAGCCGGTGATGGCGCACAGCCGGTCGTTCACCCGCAGGTAGCGGCCGCGGTCGGCCGGGTCCAGGTTGAACATGCTCATCCCGGTGCCGGCACCTTCGAAGGCGAGACGAAAGCCCTCCTCGCTAGCATGCAGCTGCTCGGTCAGGCGGGCGTTGTCGATCGCGATCCCGGCCTGGACGGCGAACATCTCCAGCAGCTCGCGTTGCAGCGCGGCGGGGCGGCGCCCGTGCTCGGGCAGGTCGACGGAGAGCATGCCGACCAGCTGCCCGGAGGGTGCCCGCAGCGGCGCGAACAGCGCGTCCATGGGGTGCCACGCGATGGAGCCGTCAGCGGACGAGGTCGTTGCGACGGCGTCAGCCGGAGGCACCCACCCGGTCGCCACCCCTTCCGGCAGACGGTCGTGCGGCACGAAACGCAACGACCCCCAGTGCTCGGCGACGGCGAACTCGACGTCGAAGGCGTTGGCGGGCGCGCGAGCCCCCAGCAGGGTCTGCCGGGCATCGTCGGACCCGGCGACGGCCACCGTCTCGAAGCTGCCGTCGGGCTGCACGACGTTGACGGCCGCCACGCCGAAACCGAGGCCGGCGACCACACCCTCGACGACCCTGGTCAAGGTCGCGTCGAGGCTGCGCTCGTGGTTGAGGGCACCGATCAGCTCGTAGAGCTGGCGAAGCCCCGACAGCCCGATGACGAGCTCGCTCAACCCGACCCCCTCAGATATCTGGTACGGCTTTCCGTCATCATCGGCTTCACTTTGCCCTGCCTTTACCGTCGTCGACGCGTCACGGGGATTTTGTCTCATTTGGGGCACGGCATGGTCATCGCGAACGGCTGGGCGCCCTCGGTGCAAGCACCCGTTCGGCCAGGCTCGATGGGCGTACCTCTGCCCGGATGGTCAGCCGCGGTCCTGGCCGACGACTCGCCGACGGACCTGCCGCCCGGGCAGGTTGGGCGGGTCGCCATCAAGGTCGCCGACAGCCCGCTCATGTGGTTCAGCGGGTACAGCGACGCCCCGGACAAGACCGCCGAGCGGTTCACCGCAGACGGCGCCTGGTACCTCACGGGGGACGCCGGAAGCGCCGATTCCGACGGCTACTTCTACTTCTCGTCACGCGACGACGACATCATCATCATGGCCGGGTACCGCATCGGCCCGTTCGAGGTAGAAAGCGTGCTTGTCACCCATCCGCGCGTGGTGGAGACCGCCGTCGTCGGTGTGCCCGACGCCCTCCGGGGCGAGGTCCTGGAAGCGTTCGTCGTGCTTCGTCACGCCGACGGCGGTGACGACGCG
>JBDUAP010000317.1:0-3495 GCA_040004585.1 Sporichthyaceae bacterium | reverse complement strand
AGGACCTCGGCCTGGTCATCGTCGACGAGGAGCAGCGCTTCGGGGTGGAGCACAAAGAGCAGCTCAAGCACCTGCGCACCAACGTCGACGTGCTGACGATGTCGGCGACGCCGATCCCGCGCACGCTGGAGATGGCGGTCACCGGGATCCGCGAGATGTCGACGATCCTCACCCCTCCCGAGGAGCGGCACCCGGTGCTCACGTTCGTCGGTGGTTACGACGAGAAACAGATCGGCGCCGCGGTACGACGTGAGCTGCTCCGCGAGGGCCAGATCTTCTACATCCACAACCGGGTCGAGTCGATCGACCGCGCCGCCGCCCGGCTGCGCTCACTGGTCCCGGAGGCACGCATCGCGGTGGCGCACGGCCAGATGGGCGAGCACCAGCTCGAGCAGGTCGTGCTCGACTTCTGGGAGCGCCGCTCCGACGTGCTTGTGTGCACGACGATCGTGGAAAGCGGCCTGGACATCTCTAACGCCAACACCCTCATCGTCGAGCGCGCCGACGTGATGGGTCTGTCGCAGCTGCACCAGCTGCGGGGCCGGGTCGGACGTGGACGGGACCGCGCCTACGCCTACTTCCTCTATCCGCCGGAGAAGCCGCTCACCGAGACGGCACACGACCGGCTCGCGACCATCGCGGCGCACAGCGACCTCGGCGCGGGCATGTACGTCGCGATGAAGGACCTCGAGATCCGTGGCGCCGGCAACCTGCTAGGCGGGGAGCAGTCCGGTCACATCGCCGCCGTCGGCTTCGACCTCTACGTCCGGCTGGTCGGCGAGGCCGTCGCCGAGTTCAAGGGCGAGGCCGTCGCCGAGCTGGCCGGCATGTTGGTCGAGCTGCCGGTCGACGCGCACCTGCCCCACGACTACATCCCCGGCGAGCGGCTCCGGCTGGAGGCCTATCGCAAGCTGGCGGCGGTCGACTCCGACGAGGGTCTGGAGCAGGTGCGGGCCGAGCTGCAGGACCGCTACGGCGAGCCGCCGGTGCCGGTAAAGAACCTCATCGAGGTGGCCCGGTTCCGCGTGCATGCGAGGCGCGCCGGCCTTGCCGAGGTCGCTCTCGGCGGCAACCACGTCCGGTTCGCGCCGGTCGAGCTGCGGGAGAGCCAGCAGCTGCGGCTGAGCCGGCTCTACCCGGGCTCGCTGGTCAAGCCTGCGGTCCGTAGCATCCTGGTGCTGAAGCCCTCGACCGCGAGGGTGGGCGGAGCGCCGCTGCGTGACCTCGACATGCTGTCCTGGTGCCACGACCTCGTCGACGCCGTCCTGCTCGACGGCGCGCCGGCGGTCCGACCCGACACGGCCACAGCGCAACTAGCAGACACCTGATGACAAGGAACGCGATGCACCGCCCGACCATCCCGACCGCTCATCGGCGCCGCCTTGTCACGCGTGGGCTCGCCGTGACGACCGCGCTTCTCGCGCTGACGTCACTGACTTCCTGCCGCGCCGACCAGGTCGGCACCGCCGCGATCGTCGACGGCCACTCGATCAGCGTCCATGAGCTGCAGGACGCGACCGCCAACTATCTGAAGGCCGTGCCGTCGGGAAACGCCGGTGACGCGCAGCACGCGATCCTGCAGCAGATGATCGTGTCGGCAGTTATTGAAAAGGCGGGCAAGACGGCCGGCGTAACCGTCAGTGCCGGGGAGGTCGCCTCGCAGCGCGATCAGGTGCTCACGTCAGTGCGAGCGGCCGCGAGGGCGGCCAAGGTCAGCGCACGGGCTTACGTCTCGCGTCAGCTCGCGCAGGGCCAGAACGCCGCCGTGGTCCCGCCCGTCCAGCTCGACCAGTTCATCCGCGTCCAGCTCCTGGCCGGCAAGCTGGGCCAGAACGACCCCGCGGCCGCCAGCGAGACGATCTCGTCCGCGGCCGCCCACACCGATGTCGAGGTCAACCCTCGCTACGGTCGATGGAACCCGCAGCAGGGCCTCGCGCCGCTGATCAGCGGCGGGCTCTCCAAGACCGTCGAGGAGCTGTCCGGCACCGCCACCCCGGCGCAGTGACCGCGCCGCGATGACCATGCCGCGATGACCGGTCCGTCATGACCGATCCCCGTCTCGTTCTGCTCTCGACGAGCCCGCGGGTCGCGCCTGGGCTGATGTCGTCGCAGGCGTGGTCGGTGCTGCGGGAGGGCCGCGTGCTGGTCGGGTCGCCCGACCACCCGGTGCTGCCCTATCTGGAGGCGGCCGACGTACCCGTGGAGGTGGTGCCCGCGCTCGGCCCGCGCGCTCTTGCCGAGCTCCTCGTGGCCGAAGCCGCCGCCCACGGTGTCGCCGTGTGGCTGGTCGCCGACGATGGTGATTCTGCGCTGGGCCTCGCGCTGACCGGCGCCGTCTCCGCAGCGCCGACGCCTCCCGAGCTGGAGATGCTGCCCGGCTCCTATGACCTCCCCGGTGCGGCGCTGCTCGACCTGGTCGCGGTGATGGACCGGCTGCGCTCGCCCGGAGGCTGCCCCTGGGACGCGAAGCAAACCCACGAGTCGCTGGTCACCTACCTGGTCGAGGAGGCCTACGAGGCGATCGAGGCGATCGAGACCGGCGACCGGGACCACCTGCGCGAGGAGCTCGGTGACCTGCTGCTGCAGGTGGTCTTCCATGCCCGCATCGCCGTGGAGTACCCCGACAGTCCGTGGTCGATCGACGACGTGGCCGCAGACATCGTCGCCAAGCTCGTACGTCGTCATCCGCACGTGTTCGCCGACGTGCATGCGCCGACCGCCGAGCACGTCGAGGCCAACTGGGAGGTCCTCAAGGCCGCCGAGAAAGGACGAGAGTCGGCGGTGGACGGCGTACCGACCGGCCTGCCCGCACTTGCCCTTGCGGCCAAGCTGATGTCACGGGCCACCAAGGCCGCTGTGCCCGTGTCGGCCGACCCCGACGACTCCTCGTTCGGCGGCCGGCTGCTCCGCCTGGTTGCCGAGGCGCAGGCCGCCGGCGCCGACGCCGAGGCCGAGCTGCGCGCTGCTGCCCGCCGCTACGCCGCCGCCGTCCGAGCCGCGGAGACCGGGCCAGCCGAACGGCAGTGAGCAGGACCCGTCACGTCGTGGTGCCGTAGCGCAGGTAGACCACGCCGTTGCCAAAGCGATGCTCGTCCAGAAGCTCGAGCCGCTGGCGTACACCGTCCGGCAGGGATCGTGTCCCGCCGCCCACGATCACGGGCGAGACGAACAAGTGGCACTCGTCGACCAACCCGGTCTTGATCGCCTGGGCGGCAAGAGCGGGGCCACCCACGCTGATATCGCTCTGCTCGGCGGTCTTCATCTGCCGTACCGCGTCAGCGTCGAACGCTCGCTCGATGCGCGTCCTTGCGGTGGACGCGGAGCGGAGCGTCGTCGAGTACACGATCTTGTCCGCGGCCTGCCAGATCTGGGCGAAGTCGAGGGTGACCGTTGTCTGGTCGTCCGCGGCGTGGGCGGTCTCCCAGTAGGTCATCACCTCATACATCCGGCGGCCGTAGAGGTAGGTGCCGATCGGCCGCTCGAGGTCGTTGACGA
>JBDUAP010000316.1:0-3504 GCA_040004585.1 Sporichthyaceae bacterium | reverse complement strand
CGGCGAAGAGCGGGACCACCGCGAGACCTTGCATGGCCATGCCCAGGTTGCCGCGAATCATCTGGGCGAGCCGGTTGGCCTTGCCCTCGAGCGAGAGCGTCGTGCCCTCGATCTTCTCGTAGTGCTCCAGCTCGACCTGGAAGAGCCGGACCATCTCGATCGCGATGCCGGCGGTGCCGGCGATGCCTACACACGAGTAGTCGTCGGCGTGGAAGACCTTCTCGATGTCGCGCTGGGCGATGTAGTTGCCCATCGTGGCGCGGCGGTCTCCGGCCATCACGACGCCGCGGGGGCATGTCAGCGCGACGATCGTGGTGCCATGCGGCGCCTCCGTGGTCAGCGCGGTTGAAGGCGGCGTACGCCTCCCGGGGAGAAGATCGGGGGCGTGGGCGCCGAGGAAGTCGAAGAAGGACGAGCTGCCGGGAGTGAGATAGGCCGCGGGTAGGCGCCCGGTTCCGGTTTGGTCTGTTGCCACTCGTTTCCTTCCACATAGGCCGCCGCGCGACGAAGAACCTGCGGATCATCCCTGAACTGGCCGAGACCGCCATTGCAGTTGAAGCACAGTACTGCGCGGACCTGTCCCGTCCGGTGATCGTGATCGACGTGGGCCGTCTCCAACGTCAAACGGCACACGCAGATCGGGCAGTGAAACCATTGGCGGCGAAGCATCTCCAGCACATCATCCGCCCCGATCCCATACCGTCGCTTCAGGTGATAGTGACGAGAGCTGCCGTGAAGGCGCATGCGGCTCTCAGTGGCCTTCGCGTTCTGACATGGCCGGCAATAACTGCCGTAGCCGCTGTTGGTTGTTCGGTTCCTGACGAACTCCTCCAGAGGGAGTACGCGGTCACAGCTTCCGCAATTCCTACACCCATCGGGCAAGTTCGCGGGCTGCGGTCGACGAGGCCGAATCGTCCTTCCCTCCGCCTGAGCCCGCGCCTCGGCCGCCGCTTGGTTCCGTGCCCCGAAACACTCCTTGCAGTACAACGCCAACCCGTCAGGCGACTGCTTCCGGCGCCAGAATTCGCTGGCCGGCCTGTCCTCCCCACAGTCGCGGCACCGCTCCACGGGAGGGTCGTCCCGATTCATGATCTATTGGCCCCCTTTTTGTACGAATCCGCGTACAAATTCCTCAGAATTCTCTTCGAGTGCTTCGTCGATTTCGTCCAGGATTGCGTCGATATCCTCGTCGAGCTTTTCCTTGCGCTCCACGACGTCCGTGGTCGCCTCGGCCACGATCTCGTCGGTCTCCTCGGAGGTCTTGGACGCGCGCTTCTGCCCGCCGGTGTCCTTCGCTGCCATCGAACCCTCCAGTGCCGCGACCCGCTGGTCCTGCTCGGTCTCGACCTTAGTCGGCAGAACCGACGTTCCGAGTAAGCGGGCGAGCAGGCGTGCCCCGTGGCGCGGCCCGGAAAGGGGCCCGCATCAGTTGGCCGTGATGGCGTCCACCAGCTCCTCGGCGCTGCGGCAGCGGTCGAGGAGGGGCCCCACGTGCTCCTTGGTCCCACGCAGCGGCTCCAGCGTCGGCACCCGCTGCAGGGAGTCACGGCCCGGAAGGTCGAAGATCACGGAGTCCCACGAGGCGGCGGCCACCTCGTCGGCGTACTGCGCGAGGCAACGGCCACGGAAGTAGGCGCGGGTGTCCTCTGGCGGCATCGTGATCGCGTTCGTCACCTCGTCCTCGGTGACGATCTTCTCGAACCGGCCGGACGCCGCGAGCCTGTTGTAGAGGCCCTTGTCCGGGCGGACGTCGGAGTACTGCAGGTCCACCGCGGCCAGCCGCGGCGACGACCAGTCGAGGCCGTCGCGGGAGCGGTAGCCCTCGAGGATCTGCAGTTTCGCCACCCAGTCCAGTTCGCGCGTGAGCGACATGGGGTCGCTCTCGAGCCGGGTGAGGACCGACTCCCAGCGGTCCAGAACGTCCACCGTCACCGCGTCCGCGTCCGCGCCGTACCGGTCCTCGACGTACTTGCGCGCCTGCTCGGCATATTCCATCTGCAACTGGACGGCGGTGAGCTTGCGACCCGAGCGCAGGGTCACAAGTTCCTTGAGCGACCAGTCGTGCGAGACGGCGTGCAAGGTGGCGACCGGACGGTCCACCGCGAGGTCGACGGACAGGAAGCCGTCCTCGATCATCGCCAACACCAAGGTGGTCGTGCCGAGCTTGAGGTAGGTGGAGACCTCGGCGAGGTTGGCGTCGCCGATGATCACGTGCAGCCGGCGGTACTTCTCCGCGACCGCGTGCGGTTCGTCACGGGTGTTGATGATTGGGCGCTTGAGAGTCGTCTCGAGGCCAACCTCGACCTCGAAGTAGTCGGCGCGCTGGGAGATCTGGAACCCCTCGCCACGGCCGTCCTGGCCGATACCGACCCGGCCGGACCCGGTGACCACCTGTCGGCAGACGAAGAACGGCGTCAGGTGCCGCACGATGTCGGCGAACGGCGTCTCGCGCTTCATCAGGTAGTTCTCATGGGTGCCGTAGGAGGCACCCTTGTTGTCGGTGTTGTTCTTGTAGAGGTTGATGGGCTGCGTGCCTGGCACCTGGGCGGCGCGGCGGGAGGCTTCGGCCATGATCCGCTCCCCCGCCTTGTCCCAGATCACCGCGTCGCGCGGGTTGGTGCACTCGGGGCTGGAGAACTCGGGGTGCGCGTGGTCGACGTAGAAACGCGCGCCGTTGGTCAGGATGACGTTGGCCAGGCCGACGTCCTCGTCGGTGAGCTGGCTGACATCGGCGACGTCACGAGCGAGGTCGAAGCCGCGCGCGTCGCGCAGCGGGCTCTCCTCCTCGAAATCCCAGCGGGCCCGCCGGGACCGTGACGGTGACGGCTGGGAGTAGGCGTTCACCACCTGTGAGGAGATCAGCATGGCGTTGGCGCCCGGATTGCCAGGCACCGAGATGCCGTACTCCGTCTCGGTGCCGATGACGCGCCACACGCTCATGGCAGCAAGCCTACGTCGTGCATGGTGCCGAGCGGGGTGACAGCGCGGCAGGATGAGCGGCGTGGACGAGGAACTGGTGGCTGTGGTCGACGAGTCCGGTGCCGTGGTGGGCACGGCACCGCGCTCGGTGGTGCGTCGCGACAACTTGCCGCACGTGGTGGTTGCCGTGCTCGTCAGGGACTCGGCCGGGCGCATCTACGTGCACCGGCGCACGGGCGGCAAGGACATCTTCCCCGACATGCACGACTGCTGGGTCGCGGGCTGCATGACCACTGGCGAGGAGCCGGCGGCGGCCGCCGCGCGTGAGCTCGAGGAGGAGCTCGGGATCCGGGACGCCTGGTTACATCCGCTCGGGACGCAGTGGTACGCCGACGAGAGCACCCGGCAGGTGGGACATGCGTTCACCACGACGTACGACGGGCCGATCACCCACCAGGAGTCCGAGATCGCGTGGGGCGGCTGGCTGACGGTTGCCGAGCTGCGGACCCGCCTGGCCGACCCCTCGTGGCCGTTCGTTCCGGACGGTCGCGCGCTGTTCGACGAGCTGGTGGCCAGCCGCCGCAT
>JBDUAP010000041.1:0-11839 GCA_040004585.1 Sporichthyaceae bacterium | reverse complement strand
CAGCAGCCTGAGATGGACGGTGGTCAGGGTCTTAGGGCCCTGGTCAGTCCCTCCGGTACGTGCGAGTTTTCCAGGAGGAATCTCGCGCGCCACCGTGACGCCGCACTACGCGAGCCGATCCAGGAGTTGCCATGAAAGCCGCCGTCGTCGTCGCCTTTGACCAACCGCTGGAGATTCTTGACCGGGCTATCCCCACCCCCGGTCCGACTCAGGTCTTGATCCGCATGGAGACCTGCGGTCTCTGTCACACCGACATCCACGCAGCGCACGGCGACTGGCCGGTGAAACCAACTCCGCCGTTCGTCCCGGGGCACGAGGGCATCGGCGTCATCGAAGCGATCGGCGAAGCCGTGCAGAACCGTCGCGTCGGCGAACGGGTCGCCATCCCCTGGCTGGGATACGCGTGCGGTGAATGTATTTACTGCATCGACGGCCGAGAGACGTTGTGCGAGCTGCAGCAGAACAGTGGCTATTCCATCGACGGTGCTTTCTCGGAGTACGCCGTGGCCAGCGCCCGCTTCGTCGTACCGGTGCCGGACGGCGTCAGCTCGCTGGATGCCGCCCCGTTGAGCTGCGCCGGCGTCACGACGTACAAAGCGCTCAAGACGGCCAAGGTCTGCCCCTCGGAGCGGGTCGCAGTCTTCGGCATCGGCGGGCTCGGCCATCTCGCGGTGCAATACGCCCGCATCATGGGTGGCTCGGTCGTGGCCGTCGATATCGACAACGACAAGCTCGAGCTCGCGCGCGGGCTGGGAGCTGAGCAGCTGGTGAACGCTGCAGAGGTCGATCCCGTCGCGGCGCTGCAGGAGCTCGGGGGCGTCGACGTCGCACTCGTCCTCGCCGCCTCGCCCAAGGTCTTCGAGCAGGCTTTCGCCTCCCTCAAGCGTGGCGGCCGTCTGGTCTGTGTGGCCCTGCCGGCCGAGCAGACGATGAGCATCTCGATCTTCGAAACCGTCCTGAAGGGGATCTCGATCATCGGATCCATCGTCGGGACCCGCCAGGACGTCGCTGAGGTCTTCGCGCTGCACGCTTCAGGTAAGACCAGGGTGATCGCCGAGACGCGTGAGCTAACCGACGTGAACCTGGCGATCAAGGAGATCCTCGCCGGCCAGATCCCGGCCCGGCTCGTGTTCACCTTCTGACGTCCGCCGCCTCGGCCTCGTCCGGTGGCCAGTTCCTATGCTGACCCGGTGGATCTGGAGTTCAGCGGCGAGGTGTGGTTTTGGCGGGGGCCCTCGGCGTACCACTTCGTCACCGTGCTTGAGGACGAGAGCGAAGAGCTGCATGCGACGTCGGCAGAGGTGACATACGGCTGGGGCATGATTCCGGTTGCCGCACGGATCGGGTCGACCAGCTGGACGACGTCGCTGTTTCCGAAGAACGGGGGCTACGTCGTGCCGTTGAAGGATCTTGTCCGTAACGCCGAGCAGATCGACGTGGGCGACACTTTGACCGTGCGTCTGACCGTCGACGTGTGATCGACCGAGGACGTTTCCGCGGAAACGCTTTCTGACCAAGAAGGACGCGGGTTCGATTCCCGCCACCTCCGCCTGAAGCCGAGAGCCGCTCCGACACCCTCGGAGCGGCTCTCGTGTGTTCTGCCGTCCCAGCTCAGGCGGCCACCAACTCCGACGGGACGGCTTCGACGGCAACTTCGCGGCGCCAGATATTCGCCTTGACGAGGAGCACCACGGCGACGACCACCACGGCACCCAACGTTGCCAGGCCGCTCTCGCCGGAGACGTAGGCGAGCTTGGTGGCGGAAGGCGCGACGACAGCAGAGGCACCGAGCGTGAACATCGTGTTTGCCGCGTTATGGGCCACTGCGACCGGCCAGACGCTGCGCGAACGGTCCCACAGGTAGGCGTAGAAGACGCCGGCAAACGTGATCGTCACGACCACGACGGGGGCCACGAGCCAGCGGCTGCCGACCTCGTCGTATGTCGTCGCGAGCAGGATCAACGGCAGGTGGAAGCAGCCGTGTGCGAAGCCGGTCACCAGCGCAGCGCGGCGCTTGCTGGTCAACTCCTGGACTCGCGGCAGAAGGTACCCCCGCCAGCCGATCTCCTCGCCAAGGATGAAGACGGTCCCGAGGACGAAGCCGATGACCAGGTTCGCGGCCCAGCCCGCCAGGTCGCCGCTGCTGAGATCGAATGACCTCACATGAGCCACGCCGAGCAACAGTGCGGTGCCGTAGGCCATCGCGAGCAGCAGGGTCGGCACGACCAGCGCCGCGAGCCAGACCGTGCGCCCCGACCGACCGAGACCGATGGAGCGCCACAGGTCGCGTCGGCTGCCGCGCGGGTGAATGGTGAAGGTCAGGATACCGACCGTCGTGACCGGTACGAGCACACTGAGCAGGCGGTTGATGCCGGCGTGCGGCAGCGCGACGGCAACACCGATGGCAAGCGAGTAGGCGATCACGAGATAGGCCGTGACCTCTCGACGTACAGAATGACGGGACATGGGCAGAACCTCCGTTGGGGGGACCGGCCCGGTCGGCCGATGGCCCCAATCTCGCGGTCTGGAGGGGTCTGCCACATCTGCCCGGGGTCTCCGTCTGTCGAGACCTCAGGTAGACCTCGTCAGCCGCGTCCGGGCACCGCACGCCCGGACTCGTAGGCGTGCATCACCAGCTGCGCGCGGTCCCGGCTGTCGAGCTTCGTGAGCAGCCGACCGACGTGCGTCTTCACCGTGCCGTAGCCCATGTGCAGGGACGCGGCGATCTCCTGGTTCGAGAAGCCCTGGGACACCGCGACGAGCACCTCTCGTTCGCGGTCCGTCAACCCGTCGTCGCTTGGCCGCGCGGCAGGTGCGGGCAGCGTGGCGAACTGCTCGATGAGGCGCCGGGTGATCCGCGGCGAGAGAAGCGCGTCACCGGCGGCGACCACCTCGATGGCCTCGAGCAGTTGCTCCGGCCGGGTGTCCTTGAGCAGGAAGCCGCTCGCCCCCGCGCGCAAGGCTGCGTGCACGAGTTCGTCTTCGTCGAACGTGGTCAGGATCAGCACCCGCGTCGATTCGCACTCGGGATCGGTCATGATCCGCCGGGTCGCTTCGATCCCGTCCATCCGCGGCATCCGGACATCCATCAAGACGACGTCGGGCTGCGTCCGGCGGCACAGCTCGCAGGCCTCCGTCCCGTCTCGGGCCTCGCCGACCACCTCGATCTGGGGGCTGGACTGCAGCAGCACGACGAATCCGGAACGGACCAGGTCCTGGTCATCGACAACGACCACGCGGATCACGACGCGCCCTCCAGCGATGGCGCGGGCAACCGAGCCCGGACCCGAAAGCCGGCGCCTGGCAGCGGTCCGTAGTCCAGCGTGCCCCCGAGCAGCCGGGTGCGTTCACGTAGCCCGACGAGTCCATGACCCGAGGTCGGCGCCGTGCGCGGGCTCGGGCCGCCGTCATCGACGACCTCGATGTCGAGCGTGTCGCCCTCGTAAGCGACGAGCACCCGCGCGGACCTCAACGCGGAGTGCTTGAGCACGTTCGTCAGCGACTCCTGCACGATGCGGTAGGCCGTGAGCTCGACGCCGGCGTCGAGCGGACGCGGTTCGCCGGTGATCGTGAGGGTGACCTCCGTGCCGGTGCCGCGTACGTCGTCGAGCAGGGCGCCGAGGTCGCCCATCGTCTGGGTCGGCGGGTCGGTGAACGAGCCGTCACTGTCGCGAAGCAGCCCGAGCATGGACCGGGTCTGCTCTAGCGCCCGACGACTGGTGTCCGCGATCACCCCGAGTGCGTGCTCGGCCGCGTCCCTATCGGTGCGGATGACATGGCCGCCGACCCCGGCCTGCACTGCGATCAGTGACATGCTGTGCGCGATCACATCGTGCAGCTCGCGCGCGATACGCAATCGTTCCTCGGTCACGGCCTGCAAGGCCTCGTCCCGTGCCGCAGACGCCTCGCGCTCAGCCGCGTGCAGCTGTTCGTGTTGCTGCGCACGGCGCGAGCGAATCGCGTCGCCGATGGCCCAGGCGGTCACCAGCAGAGCACCGGCTTGTACGACGTCCGACTTACCGAGGTCGGGAACATCGGCCAGCGCTAGACCGCCGAAGATCACCAACGCCAGGAGCAGCCCGATGAGACCGTCGCGACGCCGCCCGTGCGCGGCCAGGGAGTAGAGGCTGAACAGCAGGATCAGCGACAGCAGGCCGATGTAGTGGTTCGTCAGGGTTACCACCAGGCAGCCAGCAACAAAGACCGCGAACGCGGGGGTGGGCCTGGAGCGCCGCCATACCAGCGAGAGCCCGGCCGCAGCCGTGGCCGCGACCGCCACCAGGTTGGCCGGCTCGAGCCTCGTGTCGATGACAGCCAGCTCTGTGGAGGTGGTGGCGAGCAGCGATGTGAGGGCAAGCGCGGTCGCCACCAGAGCCACCGTGACGTCGAGGTACGGCGAGAGCCGCCGTGACAGCGCAGCCCACGCCCCCACGTCGTAGCTCGGCTCGGCCGTCCACCCGGTCATGGACCGACGCTACGCCGATCGGCGGGCCCTCTCCCGCGTACGGGCCCGAATCGCGTGACGCCGTTCTTCCTATTGTCCGGCCCCCGTTTTCGGTCTACTTCGCCTAAGGTGCCCCGGTTTCCGGACTTCATCGTTGATGAGACTGGCGCTGCTTGGTCATCCGGCCGGAGCCTGACAGCGACCGGACCGAGCTAGTTCGGGACACAAACTTTCCTTGACGCTCCGGATGCGCAGGAGTACGCCTGGTAACAGGCGTAAGGAGAGCGATGGCCCAGGTGACCGTGTCACTCGAGGACGGGTTCGCCCAGGACCATGTGGTGATCCGCGTCGACGGCTTCACCGCCTTCGAAGGCACCGAGGTCACCACCCGGTTGCAGACCGGGCTAGCAGCCGCCGTACCGGTGCAGACCTCCGACGCCAGCAGTCTCGAGGTGACGCTGCCCGACCGCGGCCTGACTCGAGCCATCGACCTGGACGGCAGCCGCACGCCGTTCGTCCGGGCCTCGATCGTCGACGGCGACCTCGACGTCTCCACCACGGACCAGGCCCCCTACTACGCCTGACCGCCACGCCGGCCACCGGCACAACTCGGAGGGGATCCCATGACGTCGAAGACAACCGGCACCGAAAGCGACCAGCTATCGGTGTCCACCGACCAGGGTGTCGTGCCGCAGATGAGGGCCGACTCCGACGCCGCGATGGCCGACGAGGCGCTGCTCGGGATCGAGGGACTGGAAGGAAGCCTCCCGTTCCCGCTCCTTCGCCGGCGTAGCGGCGTCTACACGCGTCGCCGTCGGATCCCGTACGTCGAGAAGTTCCCGTTCTCGCCGTTGCCGGTCGGCGTGGACGCCGACGAGATGGGGGACGAAACGACGAACGCGGACGAGTCGGTGTCCGACGCCGGCATTCCATTTCCGACGCCGATACCCACCCTCCCGCTCCCGCAGCGCTACCGCTACGGCACCGAGGAGCTGCGCGTCGACGTCGACGGTCGGGCTCCGACCATGACGATCAGTGGGGTCATCCCTGGTGGACTGTTCACCAGGCGCCTCACCTGGATCGCCCGGGTGAAGCGCACGGCCACCGGCACCTACAAAGGCAAGATCTTCTACCGCGACGGGACCTCCTTGCTGCTGCCCCAGACCCAGGTCGAAGTCGCTCTGAACCCCGTGCTGCCGATCGCACCGCTGAACGCCATCGCCACCTTCTCGGGCGGCACCGCCCCGACGGTGACTCGTCACTACGGTTTCGCGCACAGCCACTTCCGCGAGGTGAACTTCGAGTTCGACACCGTCTCGGACGCCATCTCCGTCACCTCCTACGACACCGCCTCGCACCCGAACCGGCCGGCGACCCTGCCCGCCGAGACACTCACCATCGAGAGCGGCTACGGGCACATGGGCATCAAGGTGACGCGGTCCGGCGACTCGATCGTCAACATCTCGCGCGCAGGCGCTAACACGCTGTGGTCCGACATCGAGATGCACGACGCGATGCAGGTCAGCTGGTCGAAGTGGGCGAACATCCCCCAGTGGGCGGTGTGGGTCCTCTTCGCGCGCCAGCACGAGACCGGTCCCAGCCTCGGCGGCATCATGTTCGACGACATCGGCACCGCCCAGCGGCAGGGCACCGCCATTTTCAACGAGTCCTTCGTCGCCAACGCGCCGGCCGGCGACCCGGCGCCCGCGGCCTGGGTCAGGCGGATGCTGTTCTGGACCGCCATGCACGAGATCGGCCACTCGTTCAACCTGGCCCACTCGTGGCAGAAGTCGCTCGGGACCGGATGGGTGCCGCTGGCAGACGAGGTCGAGGCACGCAGCTACATGAACTACCCCTACCGCGTCGCCGCGGCGCCGGGGATGACGCCGGAGCAGCGGTTCTTCTCGAACTTCCAGTTCCGGTTCAGCGACAGCGAGTTGCTGTTCATGCGGCACGGGCCGGAGCGGTTCGTGCAACACGGCAATGCCTTGTGGTTCGACCACCACGCATTCGAGGAGACCCGCGCCACGACCGTGACGCCGCTCGAGCTGGTGGCCCGTCTGCATCGCGAGCCGCGCTTCGAGTTCCTGGAGCCGGTGACCATCGAGCTGAAGCTGAAGAACATCACCGACTCACCCATGGTCCTGGACAGACGCATCCTCGAAGGCGACCAGATCTCCCTGGTCATCACCAAGAAGGGTGAGGAGCCGCGGGCCATCCGGCCGTATGCGCGGCGCTGCTTCGCCCCCGACGACCGCGCGCTGATGCCAGGTGAGTCGTTGTATGCGTCGATGTTCATCTCCTCCGACGTCTACGGCTCAGCCATCGACGAGCCGGGTGAGTACGCCGTGTACGCGTTCCTCGACCTGGATGAGGTCGACGTACTGGCCGCGCCCCTGACCCTGCGGGTCATGCCACCCACCAGCAGGGCCGAGGAGCGCATCGCACCCGACGTGTTCACCGACAGCGTGGGCCGCACGCTGGCGTTCGGGGGGACCCGCGTCCTTGACCGCGCGAACGACACCCTCGCCGAGGCGGCAGAGCAGCTCCCCGACCGGCGGATCGCTGTCCACGCCCAGGCCGCCCTCGGCGCGGTCGCGGCCAAGCCCGGCAAGGTGCTCGAGGAATCGGGGACGGGTGAGAAGCGGGTCAAGGTCCAGAAGCCTGACGTCCCCGAGGCTCTCGACCAGCTCGGGGCTGCCTACGCCGACCTCGACGTCGCCGCTGACACGTTCGGCCACATCGACGTGACCCAGCAGGTGATGCAGTACGCCGAGACGGTAAAGGAGTCAGGGGACGCCAAGGCCGCCGGGGACATCGCCAGCAGCCTTGCGGACACCCTGGACGCCCGTGGCGTCAAGCCCAGCGTCGTCGAGGCGACCCGGGAGAAGGCGGCAGAGCTCAGCGGCTGACTCCGCCCCTGGCCCGTGGGACGATTTGCCCAGGCAAGCCAGGGAGGGCCAGTGGAACAACGACGACTTGGCCGGCTCGGACACCAGAGCTCGGTCCTCATCTACGGCGCGGCCGCGCTGGGGGAGGTCACCCAGGACGTCGCCGATGCCTCCGTGCAGGAGGCGCTGGACGGCGGGATCAACCACTTCGACGTGGCGGCGAGCTATGGCGAGGCCGAGTTGCGGCTCGGGCCGTGGATGCCCGAGATCCGGGACCGCATCTTTCTGGCCAGCAAGACCGGGGAGCGCGGGGGTGAAGCTGCCTGGGCCCAGATCAACGCGTCCTTGGAGCGGCTGCAGACCGACCACCTCGACCTGCTGCAGCTGCACTCGATCGGCGACCGGGACGAGCTCGACCGGGCCACCCGTCCCGATGGCGCGCTGCATGCCGCCGTACGGGCGCAGGAAGAAGGCCTGGTCGGTGCGGTGGGCATCACCGGGCACGGCCCGGACGCGGCCGCAACCCATCTCGAGGCCCTGCGCCGGCACCCGTTCGCCACGGTGTTGACCCCGCTGAACCCGGTGCTGTGGCGCGACCCGCAGTTCCGGGACAACTACGCGTCCCTGGTCGAGGAGGTCACCCGCCAGGACGTCGGGCTGATGACCATCAAGTCGGTTGCCCGGCGCAACTGGCCGGAGCTGGACCGCAAGGACTACGCCACCTGGTACGAGCCGTTCGTCGACCCGGACCGGATCCGGGCGGGTGTGTCGTGGGTGCTCGCTCACGAGGAGGTGACCGGCCTGGCCACCGCGGGCGACGTGCGCCTGCTCCGGTTCATCCTCGAGGCCGAGCGGGACCGAGCACCGGTGTCGGAGGCCGAGTCGACCCTCGAGGCTGACGAGCTCTACAGCTCGCCGTTCCTGGACATGCCCATCTGATCAGGCCCGCAGATCCGTGACGTGGCAGGCTGAGCCGATGGTGCCTACGTGGCGATAAGGGGACACATGTCAGCGGGTCGCGAGGAGCTGCGGCTGGGCGACGAGCCCGACGCCGTGCCGCGAGCCCGCGCCTTCGTTGCCGTTGCCGTCCCGCGGATCTCGCCGTCGGCGACGGACCTGGTGCCCGATGTCGAGCTGGCCGTCACCGAGCTCGTGACCAACGCGTTGCTCCACGCCGGCGCACCGGTCCTGCTCCGGCTGCTCCCGATTCTCGACGGGATCCGCGTGGAGGTGCAGGACAGCAGTCCTGTCGCACCCGTCCGGGCCCAGGTCAGCAGCGAGGCGATGACCGGGCGGGGGCTGGCGCTCGTCCACGCGCTGGCGCCGCGGTGGGGCGTCGACCGGGTGACGGGCGGCGGCAAGGTCGTCTGGTGCGAAGTCACGCACCTCAGCGCTATGGGAGGGGACGAAGACTACTCCTCGGGGGCCACGGACGTTGACGCCTTGCTGGCAGCCTGGTCCGACGAGCTCCCCGGCGAGAAGCGTTACACCGTGCACCTGGGCGACGTTCCGACCGACCTGCTGCTCTCGGCCAAGGCGCACGTGGACAACCTCGTCCGCGAATTTACGTTGGCAACCGGGGGAGCGCTCTCGGGCACGACGTCGGTCATCCCCGCTCACCTGTCCAGGCTGATTGAGACGGTGGTCAACCGTTTCTCCGAAGCACGTCAGGCGATCAAGAAGCAGGCCCTCTTGGCAGCCGCGCGGGGCGAGGAGCGAACCCGGCTGACCCTCCATCTCTCGGCGGAGGCCGCCGAGGCGGGCCACGAGTACCTCGCCGCTCTGGACGAGGCCGACAACTACGCCCGGGCTGCCCGCCTGTTGACCCTCGAGACGCCGCCGCAACACCGGCTGTTCCGTCGATGGTACGTCGAGTCCCTGGTCGAGCAGCTTCGTCGCGCCATCGACGGTGAACCTCCGATCCAGCCGGAGTCCCTGGAGCACCGCCTGCTCAACGAGCTCGGCGTCGTCGTTTCTGCGCAACGGGTGTCCGAGCGGGCCGCCCGCCTCCAGTTGGTGACAGCCGCCCTCGGTGGCGCCACTGGTGCCGCCGACGTCGCCAAGGTGGTGGTGTCCGAGGGCGTCGCGATGCTCGGCGCATGGGGTGGCAGCCTCATCGTGCCGGACAAGAACGATCACCTGGACGTGGTCGGGTCAGTCGGTTACGCCGACGTGCTGGTCGACCGCCTCCGTGACGAGCGGCGCGACGCGCAGCTGCCGGCGGCGTGGGCGATGCGCCGTCGGGAGTCGGTCTGGCTGGAGTCGCGGCACGAGCGCGACGAGCTCTTCCCCGAGCTTGTCGGCATGGAGCCGCGCACCGTCTCGATGTGCGCGGTGCCCCTGATCGCCGCCGATCGTGTGATGGGCGCGCTGCGGTTCAGCTTTGACGCTCCCCGCCTGTTCGACGACGACGAGCGCTCATTCGTCGCCGCGCTCTCCGCACAGACCGCGCTGGCGCTGGAACGCAGTGCGCTGTACGACGCGCAGCGCGTCGCCCGCAGCGCCGCCGAGGAGCTGGCCGACCGACTGGCCCGGCTGCAGCAGGTGACCGCCGAGTTGACCGGCGCGCGTGACGTGCAGGAGATCGCCGACATCGTGGTGGGCCATGCGGCCAGCGCCCTGGGGTCCCCGTTGGCCTCGATGTCGCTGCTCGTGGATGAGGACACCCTGCAGGTGATCCGCCTCTACGGCGCAAGTGAGTCGACCCGACAGCGTTGGGCCACCTTCCCCGTTTCGGCGGAGCTGCCAGGCAGTGAGGCTGTGCGCACCAACAGCACGGTCGTCATCAGGTCGGTGGAAGAGCTCGAGCGTCGGTTCCCGCTGTTGGCGGGGCAGTCGCCTGCGGACCGCACCCTGGTGTGCATCCCGCTCTCGATCGGGTCCCGGCGACTCGGGGTGATCACCCTGAGCTTTCCGATCGAGACCGACGTCGACAACCCGTCCCAGCTGCCGTTCCTGACCACGCTCGCCGAAGCATGCTCGCAGGCCCTCGAACGCGCGCAGGCCCTTTTGGACGCGAAGACCGCCGGGGACAAGCTGTCGTTCCTCGCGGAAGCCTCCGCGGAGCTCTCCCGCAGCCTGGACTACCGCACCACCCTCACCAACCTCGCTCGGCTGGTCGTCCCGCGCTTGGCGGACTGGTGCGCCGTTCAGGTCCTGGACGATGGCGGCGTCCTGCGCACCGTTGCGGTGACGCACACCGACCCGGCGAAGGTGGAGTTCGCCCGGGAGGTCAACGAGCGCTACCCGGTCGACCTCGACGCGACAACGGGGGTGGCGAACGTCCTGCGCACAGGGAAGTCCGAGCTCTATCCGGAGATCACCGACGAGATGGTGGTCGGGTCGGCCCGCGACGAGGACCATTTGCGGATCATCCGCGAACTCGGGCTGAACAGCTTTCTCATCGTTCCGCTGACCACTGCGGGAACGACGTTCGGTGCGATCTCTCTGGTTTCGGCCGAATCGGGAAAACACTTCGGCCCCGATGACCTGGCGTTCGCGGAGGACCTCGCCCGCAGAGCCGCGGTCGCAGTCGCGAACGCCGAGGAGTTCCGCCGGCAGAAGGGCCGCCTCGCCGAGATCACCCGGATCGCCGAAGTGGTGCAGCACGCCATCCTTCCGCCCGTGCCCGAGCGGGCGGGCAACCTCGACCTCTGCACGGCGTACGTGAGTGCTGCCCGCGAGGCACTCATCGGCGGTGACCTCTACGAGATCGTCGCTGTTCCCGGCGCAGTGCGGCTGATCATCGGGGACGTGCGTGGCAAGGGGCTCGAAGCCGTGCGCCTCGCGACGGTCGTCCTCGGCGAGTTCCGCGCGGCCGCCGTCGAGCGCGACGACATCACCTCACTCGCCCGTCAGATGGACAGCCGAATGCGCCCCTATCTCGGTGACGAGGACTTCGTCACGGTGCTGATCGCCGAGGTCGACAGCTTTGGGCTGGCAAGTGTCGCCTGCTGTGGGCATCCGCCGGCCCTGCTGTTCACCGGCGGTGAGCGCAGCTACCTGGGTAACGCCGACAGCCTGCCGCTTGGCCTGGGTGCCGACCCGTCTGCCGTCACGACCCAGCTCAGCCCCGGTGACCGGCTGCTTCTCTACACCGACGGCATCCTGGAGGCGCGCGACCCGCAGGGCCGCTTCATCGAGCTGGAGAAGGTCGCCGCAGAGCTGGCCCACGGCCCGCTCGAGACGGTGCTCGACCGCATCCACCAAGCGTTGCGGGAGGCTGTCGGCTCCGATCTGGCCGACGACCTGGCCCTGCTCGTCGCCGAGTACCGGCCGCAGGTCGGCTAGCACGTTGCAAGACCGGCTGGCGCGAGGCGGTAGGTTCTGGCCGTGGTCGAGCCCGTCTACCGCCCTGTCATCGGCTTCGCCCGGGTGCTGTTCGCCGCCGAGCGCCTGCGTTTCACCGTCACGGGCAGCGAGCACGTGCCGAGCACCGGCGGGGCGGTGATGGTCATCAACCACATCAGCTATCTCGACTTCGCCTACGCCGGCCTGGCCGCCC
>JBDUAP010000315.1:0-3512 GCA_040004585.1 Sporichthyaceae bacterium | reverse complement strand
AAGAGGCACGACTCTGACTACCGCTGTGAACGCACCCACGTTTGCCGAGCTGGGGGTGCTGCCGGCAACCGTGGCGGCACTTGAGGCCGTCGGCATCACGCACCCGTTCCCGATCCAGTCGCTGACGCTTCCGGTGGCGCTGCACGGGCACGACATCATCGGCCAGGCCAAGACCGGAACGGGCAAGACACTCGGCTTCGGCATCCCACTGCTGCAACGGATCGTCGCTCCCGCCGACGAGGGCTTCGCCGAGCTGCCCGACGCCGGCCGGCCACAAGCCCTTGTCGTCGTACCGACCCGTGAACTGTGCGTCCAGGTCACCGGAGACCTGCAGAAGGCCGCGAGCACGCGCGATGTGCGCATCCTCGCCATCTACGGTGGCCGCGCCTACGAGCCGCAGGTCGAGGCACTGCGCAAGGGTGTCGAAGTCGTCGTCGGCACCCCCGGTCGGCTGATCGACCTGGCCCAACAGGGCCTGCTGCGACTCGGAGAGGTGCGGACGCTCGTCCTCGACGAGGCTGACGAGATGCTCGACCTAGGCTTCCTGCCCGATGTCGAGAGGATCGTCCGGCTGATTCCCGCCGGTCGGCAGACGATGCTGTTCTCGGCCACCATGCCGGGCCAGATCATCACGCTGGCGCGCCAGTACATGCACCACCCCACACACATCCGCGCCGTCGACCCCGATGACGACGGACAGACGGTCAAGGCCGTCGAGCAGCACGCGTTCCGCGCGCACGCGATGGACAAGGTCGAGATGCTGGCCCGCATCCTTCAGGCCGAGGGCCGCGGCCTCACCCTGGTGTTCTGCCGAACCAAGCGCACCGCAGCGAAGGTCGCCGACGACCTCACCGACCGCGGGTTCGCCGCTGGCGCCGTCCACGGTGACCTCGGGCAGGGCGCCCGCGAGCAAGCACTTCGCGCCTTCCGCAGCGGCAAGGTGGACGTCCTCGTGGCCACCGACGTGGCTGCGCGAGGTATCGATGTGCAGGACATCACCCACGTCGTGAACTTCCAGTGCCCCGACGACGAGAAGACCTACCTGCACCGGATCGGGCGCACTGCCCGCGCGGGCGCATCCGGGGTCGCCATCACGTTCGTGGACTGGGACGACCTGCCGCGCTGGAGCCTGATCGACAAAGCCCTCGACCTCGGCTTCGGTGAGCCGGAGGAGACCTACTCCAACTCCGACCACCTCTACGAAGAGCTCGAGATCCCCCGTCACGTCACCGGTGTGCTGCCACGCGCGCAGCGGACCCGAGCCGGCCTCGACGCGGAGCAGGTCGAGGACCTCGGCGAGACCGGCAAGGTCGGCCGCGGACCGGCCCGCAGCGGTGCAGGGGGTCGCAGCGGCGTGAGTGGGTCCAGTGGGTCCAGTGGCCGCGGTGGCACTGGTGGCCGCGGTGGCACTGGTGGCCGCGGTGGCACTGGTGGCCGCGTCGGCAGTGAGCGGGGCAAGAGCGGCGACCGGCCGGCCAGGGACACTGCGGCCGGTGAGACACCCTCGGCTGTAGTTCCAGCCGGTGGGGACCGGCCGCGTCGCAAGCGGTCCCGCACCCGCACCCGTGGTGGTCGTCCCGCCGGCGAGCAGCCGAGCTAGAGGTGCAGTCCCAGGCGCACCCAGGCTCGCTGCCCGCACGCGGGGCAACGCATCCAGGACGGGTGCTCGCGCTTGAGCACCGGCAGGTGCAGCGACGGAAGTGCGAGCCCGACAAGCTGCCGGGGGGTCGCGACGCTGGTCTCACCGCAGCGCGAACAGGCAACCGTGATGGCTCCCACCGCCGGGGGCTGCTCGGCGACGCTATAGAGCGACCGCCGGCCCTGCGGGTCCCGCGGCCGCTTGCCGACAGCGGGCCGTGACTGCTTCGCCTGCGGCGACCGGCGACGCAGCCGGTCGAAGCCCTCGGTGCTCATGCCATCAGCCCGAGGGCGAGCTCGCGGTAGGCATCGGCGCCACGGGTGCTGCCCGCGGTGGACAGCACCGACCGGCCGGCGGCCGGTGCCTCGGCGAAGCGCACCGACTTCGGGATCGACGGCTCGAGCACCTGCAGGCCGTAACGGTCGGACACGTCTGCCAACACGGCCCGCGCGTGGTTGGTGCGGCCGTCGAACATCGTGGGCAGCACTCCCAGCACGGTCAACGACGGGTTCAGGATGCGCTGCACGTCGTGCACGGTGTCGAGCAGCTGACCGACACCGCGGTGAGAGAGCATCTCGCACTGCAGCGGGATGATGACCTCGTCGGCGGCGGTGAGCGCATTCAGCGTGAGCACACCCAGAGACGGCGAGCAGTCGAGCAGCACCACGTCGTACGCCTGGGTGACTTCTTCCAGGGCCGTGCGCAGCGCGTACTCGCGGCCCGGCCTGGACAGCAGCTGAGCCTCGGTGCCGGCCAGCTCGATCGTCGCGGGCAACAGGTCGACGCCGTCGTCGGTCTGCTGGATGGCCATCGCCGCGCCGACCCGGCCGAGCAGGACGTCGTGGACGCTGAGCTCGATCGCGTCCGGATCGAGGCCGAGTGAGAACGTGAGGCACGACTGCGCGTCGAGGTCGACCAGCAGCACCTTCTTCCCCTGCTCGACCAGCGCCGCCCCGAGCGACGCCACTGTCGTCGTCTTAGCGACGCCGCCCTTCTGGTTTGCCACGGCGATGGTGCGGGTCACGTGGCCCATTGTGCGCACATCCGGCACGGGTCTGGAAAGTCTGTCCGCGAGGGCCGCGTGTAGCGTCTCCAGGCGTGAGCACCCCGCCGTTCCTGGAGCTGCCGGAGGGAGTGCAGGCGCAGCGATTGCCCACACCACGGGGGGACTTCGCCGTGCTGACGGCTCCGTCCAGGGGGGACGCCCTTGGGCCCCCCGTCCTGCTGGTTCCGGGCTTCACCGGCTCCAAAGAGGACTTCATCGCCGTCCTTGCACCGATCGCCGCGGCCGGGCACCCCGTCACGGCCCTTGACCAGCGCGGGCAGTTCGAGACGCCGGGGGGCGAGGACCCCACGTCGTACGACGTGAAGGAGCTGGCCGAGGACCTGCTCTCGGTGGTCGCTCTGCTGGGAGCGCCGGTGCACCTGGTGGGCCATTCGTTCGGGGGACTGGTCGCGCGGGCTGCGGCGCTCGCGGACCCGGCATCGCTGCGGTCGCTCACCTTGCTCGACTCCGGCCCGGGCGCTATCCCGCACCCGGCGAGCAGCAACCTCGCTCTGATGGTGCAGGCGCTGCCGACGACTGACCTCGAGACGATCTGGGCGGTGAAGCGCCAGCTCGAGCTCAGCTCCGGGCCCGGCCCGGCACCACACATCGAGGACTTCCTGCGCACGCGGTTCCTCGCGAACCACCCGGTGGCCGTGCACCGGCTGGCCGAGCAGCTGCTGCACGAGACCGACCGCACCGACGAGCTGGCCGGGCTCGGCCTGCCGATCCTGGTCGCCCACGGTGCACGCGACGACGCGTGGCCGCCGGCAGTCCAGCGCCAGATGGCCACCCGGCTGGACGCGCGTCTCGTGGAGTTCGCGGACG
>JBDUAP010000040.1:0-11877 GCA_040004585.1 Sporichthyaceae bacterium | reverse complement strand
GCGTGTGCTACGGATCCTTCACCAGCTGGCACAACTACTACAAGACCGGCGTGGCGGTCACGGTCGAGTTCGGCAGCACCGTCGCGGCCTGGCGCAAGGACAAGGCGGCCGCTGCGGTGGTCTCGGTCGGCTCGCGCTACTGAGCGGTCTGCGCGGGCGCGCAAGGGCAGGCGTAACCACCCGAAATGGGGCAGGCCTGCCTGTGTTGGGTGGGTCACGCCTACCGAACGTGGTCGAACCGGCGGGGCGGGCGGGGGCGTTGGGGGGTGGGTGGCGGGCGCGCATACCCTCGGCTGATGACCGGGATCAGTCGATGCCTGCTCGCTGTCGGCGTCGCATCGACGCTTGCGGTCACGGCCTGCGGCGCCGGTGACCGCGACATCACCGGCCGTAATGCGCAGACCGGAACGGGTTCGGTGACCGCCCCGCATCTGACGCCGATGACCCGGCTGGGGACCGCCGAAGGGCACCTCGCCATCATCGCGTTGCCCGGCTACGCCGAGGACGGCTCGACCGAGAAGGCGGCCGACTGGGTGACTCCGTTCGAGAAGGAGACCGGCTGCCAGGTCGATGTGCGCACCGCGACGACCTCGGACCAGGTGCTCGACCTGATGGACACTGGTGCGTACGACGTGGTCTCCGCGTCCGGCGACATCTCGCTCGAGCTGATCGCCTCGGGGGCGGTCGAACCTCTCAACACCGACCTGGTCCCCAACTACATGGACGTGTTCGACGGGCTCAAGCGCAAGCAGTGGAACTCGGTGGGTGGCATTGAGTACGGCGTCCCGCACGGTCGCGCGGCCAACGTGATGATGTACCGCACCGACCAGGTCAAGCCCACCCCGGACAGCTGGAGCCTGGTGTTCAGCCCGGACTCGCCCTACCAGGGCAAGATCACGGCGTACGACTCGCCGCTGTACATCGCGGACGCTGCGCTCTACCTGATGAAAACCCAGCCGGATCTAGACATCAAGAACCCCTACGCCCTCGACGAGCCTCAGCTCGCTGCGGCCGTCGACCTGCTCAAGACGCAGAACGCGAACATCGGCGACTACTGGAACGACTACCTCAAGGAGCTGGACTCCTTCAAGAGCGGTGCGGTGGTCATCGGTACGTCGTGGCAGAGCGTCGTCAACCTCGCGCAGGCCGACAAGTCGCCGATCAGTGCGGTCCTGCCCTCGGAGGGCGCCACCGGCTGGTCGGACACCTGGATGGTCGCGAGTCGCAGCACGCACAAGACCTGCGCCTACAAGTGGCTGAACCACATCATCAGCCCGGCGGCCAACGCGGCTGCGTCGGACTGGCTGGGCCAGGCGCCGGCGAACAAGAAGTCGTGCGCCCTGACGCTCGCCAAGGACCACTGCACGACCTACCACGCGGCCGACGAGGCCTACTACAACCGGGTCTGGCCGTGGACCAGGCCGGTCGCGCGATGCCTGGACGGCCGCCGCAACATCGACTGCACCGACTACGCCCAGTGGGAGTCGGCCTGGCAGCAGGTTATGGGCTGACTGCCGGATCCGTCGTTGCACCGGCCTGAAATGCGACGAAACCGCACCTCGGACCGGATCGTACGACGAAATCCATGCTGAATCGTGACCGGAACGGGCCCGCACGCCGCTAGTCTCGCGGCGTGCACCCCAGCGACCGAGCGCCCGCGGTGCGGCTCGCCGGGCTGACCAAGGTCTTCGGCGACGTCACGGCCGTGGACGGCATCGACCTCGAGGTCGGCGACGGGGAGTTCTTCGCGATGCTCGGCCCGTCGGGGTCCGGCAAGACCACGGTCCTGCGGATGATCGCGGGTTTCGAACAGCCAACCTCCGGTTCAGTGGTGCTCGGCGGGCGCGATGTCACCCGCGAAGCCCCCTTCGAGCGCGACGTCAACACCGTCTTCCAGGACTACGCGCTGTTCCCGCACATGACGGTCGAGCAGAACGTTGCCTACGGCCTGATGGTCAAGAAGGTCTCCAAGCCCCGCCGCCTCGCCCAGGCCCGCGAGGCACTCAGCACGGTGCGCCTCGACGGCTTCGGCGACCGCAAGCCGTCTCAGCTCTCCGGTGGTCAGCGTCAGCGGGTGGCGCTCGCCCGGGCGCTGGTCAACCGGCCGCGCGTGCTGCTGCTCGACGAACCTCTCGGCGCTCTCGACCTCAAGCTGCGCGAGCAGATGCAGGTGGAGCTCAAGGCGATCCAGCGCGACGTCGGCATCACGTTCCTGTTCGTGACCCACGACCAGGAGGAAGCACTGACGATGAGTGACCGCATTGCGGTCTTCAACGAAGGCCGGATCGAGCAGGTCGGCACCGCCGCGGAGGTGTACGAACACCCCGCGACCGCCTTTGTCGCGGGCTTTGTCGGCACGTCGAACCTGCTGGCCGCCGACGCAGCGCGACAACTCCTCGGCGAGGACGGCGTCTTCAGTGTCCGGCCCGAGAAGATCCGGCTCGCCCCGGCGGGCAGTTCCGCGGCCGACTCGGAGGTCGCCGCTGAGGGCCGGGTCGACGAGGTGGTGTACGTCGGTTCGGCGACGCGCTACGTCGTACGCCTCGATGCAGGCGGCACCCTTGTTGCACTGCGGCAGAACACCGGCGACGCCAGCCGGTCAGGAGACGTCGGGCTGAACAGCCCGGTGAGGTTGGTGTGGGATAGGCAACACGTCTACCGCGTGGCCGACCCGGCAACGCGTTCACATGATGGAGGACACACATGAACAGCAGACGCCTGCTCGTGCTGGCCACGGCGGCCGTGCTGGTGCTGACGGCATGCGGGTCGGACAGCGGCACCAAAGACAAAAACGGTGCTGCCGCCACCCAGGGATTCACCGCGCCCAAGCTCACGGCACTGGACAAACTCGGTACGCCTGAGGGCGAGGTCAACATCGTGGCCTGGGCGGGCTACGTCGAGGACGGCTCCAGCGACAAGAACGTCGACTGGGTGACGCCGTTCGAGCAGGCCACCGGCTGCAAGGTCAACGTCAAGGTGGGCACCACCTCCGACGAGATGGTCAGCCTCATCAAGACCGGCCAGTACGACGTGGTGTCTGCGTCAGGCGACGCCTCGCTGCGGCTGATCGCCGCCGGCGACGTGGAGCCCGTCAACACCGCCCTGGTGCCCAACTACGCCGACGTGTTCGAGGGGCTGAAGAAGCAGCCGTGGAACTCCGTCAAGGGCGTGGAGTACGGCGTGCCGCACGGCCGTGGCGCCAACCTGCTCATGTACCGCACCGACAAGGTGAAGCCCGCACCGGACTCCTGGGGAGCGGTCTTCGACGCGTCGTCGCCCTACAAGGGCCACATCACGGCGTACGACTCGCCGATCTACATCGCCGACGCGGCGCTGTACCTGATGAAGACCAAGCCCGAACTCAAAATCAAGAACCCCTATGCGCTCGACGAAGCGCAGTTCACGGCTGCCGTCGACCTGCTCAAGACGCAGAACGCCAACGTCGGGGAGTACTGGGGCGACTACCTCAAGGAGATCCAGGCCTTCAAGAACGCCGACACGGTGATCGGCACGTCCTGGCAGATCATCGTGAACCTGGCCAAGGCCGAGAAGGCTCCGGTCGAGGCGGTGCTGCCGAAGGAGGGCGCGACCGGTTGGTCGGACACCTGGATGGTCGCGACGAAGAGCAAGCACAAGACGTGCGCCTACAAGTGGCTGGACCACATCATCAGCCCCAAGGCGAACGCTCAGGTGGCGGAGTGGTTCGGGGAGGCGCCGTCGAACGCGAAGTCGTGCAACGAGACGGCGGACAAGGCGCACTGCGACACGTTCCACGCCGACGACGAGGCCTACTTCGACCAGGTCTGGTACTGGACCACGCCCATCGAGCAGTGCCTGGACGGGCGTACCAAGGTGAAGTGCAAGAACTACAGCGAGTGGACCACCGCCTGGCAGGAGATCAAGGGCTAGGTCTGCGTTGACTGCAACCCAGGGTGCGGGTCGCCCGGCAGGCTCCTCCGTCGCGAGGAGGCTGTCGGGCACCTTGCACCGACTCAGCTGGCTGCGCCTGGGCTTCCTGCTCTCGGCGCCGATGGCGTGGCTGCTCGTGGCCTACCTCGGTGCCCTCGCGGTGTTGCTGGTGTCGGCGTTCTGGACGACGGACGTCTTCACCGGCAACGTCATCCACCAGATCACCACGGCGAACTTCCACCAGCTGCTGACGAGTGACCTCTATCGGACCGTGACGATCCGCAGTGTGCTGGTGGCGGCCGCCGTCACGGCGATCTGCGCGGTCGTCGCCTTTCCGATGGCGTTCTACATGGCCAAGGTCGCCTCACCGACCATGCGCAGGTTCCTCGTCGTCGCGGTCCTCACGCCGCTGTGGGCGAGCTATCTGGTGAAGGTCTATGCGTGGCGCGCGATGTTCTCCGGCAACGGCGTCATCAACTGGGCGCTCGAGCCGTTCGGGCTCAACGGCCCCGGCTTCGGTCTCACCGCGACGGTGATCGTGCTGGCCTACCTGTGGCTGCCGTTCATGATCCTGCCGATCTACGCGGGCCTGGAGCGATTGCCGGACTCGCTCCTCGAGGCCTCGGGCGACCTCGGTGCGGGTGCCGGACGAACGACGCGCTCGGTGGTCCTGCCGCTGGTCTTCCCGTCCGTCGTCGCCGGCTCGATCTTCACGTTCTCCCTCAGCCTCGGCGACTACATCGCGGTGCAGATCGTCGGCGGCAAGAGCCAGCTCATCGGCAACCTCATCTACGGAAGCCTGCTGACCGCCAACAACCTGCCGCTGGCCGGGGCACTCGCCACGGTGCCGATCGTCATCATGGTGATCTACCTGCTCGGCGTACGGCGGACGGGAGCGCTGGACCAGCTGTGAGACTCTCCCGCCCGTCCCGCCTGGCCCTGGCCGCCTTCATGCTGCTCGGCCTGGCCGTGATCTACGTGCCGCTCGGTGTCGTGCTGATCTCCTCCTTCAGCCCGGAGAAGACGTTCGGCTGGCCCCCGAGCGGCTTCACCCTGTCGTGGTGGGGCAAGGCGTGGGACAACGAGGGTGCGCGGGCGGCGCTGGCGACGTCGGTGAAGGCGGCGCTCGGAGCGACAGCCGTGGCGCTGGTGCTCGGGACGATGGCGTCGTTCGCGGTGGCCCGCTACCGGTTCTTCGGCCGCGAGGCGGTCTCCATCCTGCTGGTGCTGCCGATCGCGTTGCCCGGCATCGTGACCGGCATCGCCCTGAGCAGCGCCATCCAGACCACGCTGAGGCCGCTGGGCATCGACTTCGGCCTGTTCACGGTCATCATCGGGCACTCGACGTTCTGCATCGTGGTCGTCTACAACAACGTGCTGGCCCGGCTGCGCCGCGTCGGCGGCTCGCTGGAGGAGGCGTCGATGGACCTCGGTGCCGGAGTCTTGCAGACGTTCCGGTTCGTGACGTTCCCCGCAGTGCGCTCGGCGCTGCTGGCCGGTGGTCTGCTCGCGTTCGCCTTGTCGTTCGACGAGATCATCGTCACGACGTTCACGGCTGGCCCCGGAGTGCAGACGCTGCCCATCTGGATCTATCAGAACCTCGCCCGGCCCAACCAGGCGCCGATCGTCAACGTCGTCGCCGCGCTGTTGATCGTGCTGTCGGTGATCCCGGTCTGGCTGGCGCAGCGGCTCTCCGCCGACACCTCCGGAGGCCGGCTCTAGGTGTCCATCTAGGTTCGTCGGGTGCAGTCCCGCCAGCGCCGTCCCCGCTACGTCAGTTTTCTGATCACCGGTGGACTGCTGGGCCTGCTGGTGACCATCGCCGTCGTGCTCGGCCCGGGTTCCGGCGTCGAGCGCCGGGGCGCCCTGTTCTTCTACCTGGGCATCCTGCTGACCGGCGCCGGCGCGCTGCTCGGCGGCTTGGCCGCGGTCGTGGTGGAGGGCCGCCACAAATCACGGCTGCCGCCCGTTGCGGATGGCAGCGACACTCCGGCGGACCCGTAGACTCGCCCCTGTGCGACGTGGCGACGGTCGACTCAACCATGACGTCGATCCGGACGAGAAGGCCCCGCAGGACGCGTGCGGCGTCTTCGGTGTGTGGGCAGGCGGCGGGCCTGCGGACGGCCCCGAAAGCGAAGAGGTCGCCAAGCTGGCCTACTTCGGGCTCTACGCGCTGCAGCACCGGGGCCAGGAGTCGGCGGGCATCGCCGTCAGCAACGGATCGCAGATCCTGGTCTACAAGGACATGGGCCTGGTTGCCCAGGTCTTCGACGAGGGCCACCTGACCGCGCTGCGCGGCCACCTCGCCATCGGCCACACCCGCTACTCCACGACCGGGTCGAGTGTGTGGGAGAACGCGCAGCCCACGTTCCGGTCCACCGCCGCCGGCTCGATCGCCCTCGGCCACAACGGCAACCTCACCAACACCCATGACCTCGTCGACCTGGTCGCCAAGCGCAAGGCCGACAGCGGCGAGCTGCCCTACGAGGACCTGCCGGCCCACCGTCGTACGGACGTCGGGGCAACGACCGACACCGAGCTCATCACCGCCCTGCTGGCGTCCTATCCGGACCGCCCGCTGGAGTCCGCGGCGCTGGAGGTCTTGCCGCAGCTGCGCGGCGCGTTCTCGCTGGTGTTCATGGACGAGACGACGCTGTACGCCGCGCGCGACGCGCAAGGGGTGCGGCCACTGGTGCTGGGCCGGTTGGAGCGGGGTTGGGTGGTGGCGAGCGAGTCGGCGGCGCTGGACATCGTCGGTGCCAGCTTCGTGCGCGAGGTGGAACCCGGCGAGCTGATCGCGATCGACGAGCACGGGCTGCGCGCGCAGCGGTTCGCCCCCGCCGACCCCAAGGGTTGCCTGTTCGAATACGTCTACCTGGCCCGGCCGGACACCCGCATCGCCGGCCGCAGCGTGCACGCCACTCGGGTCGAGGTCGGCCGGCGGCTCGCCGAGGAGGCGCCTGCCGACGCCGACCTGGTGATCCCGGTGCCCGAGTCCGGCACGCCGGCCGCGGTGGGCTACTCGCAGGGCAGCGGCATCCCCTACGGCTTGGGCCTGGTGAAGAACTCCTATGTCGGACGGACGTTCATCCAGCCCTCCCAGACGATTCGCCAGCTCGGCATCCGGCTCAAGCTCAACCCGCTGCGCGAGGTGATCGCCGGTCAGCGGCTGGTCGTGGTCGACGACTCGATCGTGCGCGGCAACACCCAGCGTGCGCTGGTGCGGATGCTGCGCGAGGCGGGTGCCACCGAGGTGCACGTGCGCATCTCCTCGCCGCCGGTCAAGTGGCCGTGCTTCTACGGCATCGACTTCGCGTCGCCGGCTGAGCTGATCGCCAACGGACTGGCCGTCGAGGAGATCCGCGCCTCGATCGACGCCGACTCGTTGGCCTACGTCTCACTCGAGGGACTGATCGCCGCGACCGAGCAGCCGGCCGAGCGGCTCTGCCGAGCCTGTTTCGACGGTGTCTACCCGATCCCGCTGCCCGAGCCCGAGCTGCTCGGCAAGCACCTGCTCGAGATCGAGCCGGCCGCGCTGCTCGGCGGCGGCGGGGCGGCAGACGCACTGACCCGCCCATGACCGAGCCGGGCGGCGCGAGCTATGCGGGTGCGGGGGTCAGCATCGAGGCGGGTGACCGCGCGGTCGAGCTGATGAAGGCCTGGGTCGCCAAGGCTGGCCGGCCCGAGGTGGTCGGCGGTCTCGGGGGCTTCGCCGGCCTCTTCGATGCCAGCGCGCTGAAGGGCTACCGGCGGCCGCTGCTCGCGACGTCGACCGACGGCGTCGGCACCAAGGTCGCGGTGGCGGCCCGGATGGGCGTCCACGACACGATCGGGCACGACCTGGTGGGCATGGTCGTCGACGACCTGGTGGTCTGCGGCGCCGAGCCGTTGTTCATGACCGACTACATCGCCTGCGGCCGGGTCGTGCCGGAGCGGATCGCCGCGATCGTCAAGGGCATCGCCGAGGGGTGCGTACTCGCCGGCTGCGCGCTGATCGGCGGCGAGACGGCCGAGCACCCCGGATTGTTGGAGCCCGACGAGTACGACGTCGCCGGTGCCGGCACGGGTGTCGTCGAGGCGGACCGCCTCCTCGGCCTCGACCGGGTCAGCGACGGCGACGTGCTGGTCGCCATGGGCTCCAGCGGCCTGCACTCCAACGGCTACTCGCTGGTCCGGCACGTGCTGCTCGAGCGAGCCGGGTGGGAGCTGGACCGCCACGTGGACGAGCTGGGCCGGGCGCTGGGGTCAGAGCTGCTGGAGCCGACCCGGATCTATGCCCGGGACTGCCTGGCGCTGATCGATGCGGTCGGCGTGCATGCGCTGGCCCACATCACCGGCGGCGGGCTGGCAGCCAACCTCGCGCGCGTCCTTCCCGGTCACGTGGACGCGGTCGTGGACCGGGCCACCTGGTCACCGCCGCCAATCTTCGGCCTGGTCGGCGCGGTGGGTGGGGTCTCGGTCGCCGAGCTGGAGCGCACGCTGAACATGGGTGTCGGGATGGTGGCGGTCGTGGCGGCCGACGAAGCCGACCGAGCCGTGAGGCTGCTCACTGACCGGGGAGTTGCGGCCTGGACGGCTGGTCACGTCACGAGCGGGAGGGGCACGGACGGGACGGGCACGGCGGAACTAGTGGGGCAGCACCCCACCGGCTGACCTGCGTCAGCGGGCCGGAGCGACCCAGTCGTCCTCGTCGGGGTCGTCGTCCGGGCGGTCGACCTCGTCCGCCCCGTTCGAGCCGCCTGCAAGCTCGCGCTGGAGACGCTCGAGGTCGGTGCCGTGAGAGCTGTACTTGAGCTCACGGGCAACCTTGGTCTGCTTGGCCTTAGCCCGGCCGCGCCCCATGGCTCGACCCCCTCGTACGTCAAGCGGGGCGACGCCCCGGTCCATTGGCTTGTCTCGTGCCCTAACGGTACATGGCCCTCGGCTGTTCCGGCAGCGGGTTCTATTGCCCGGGCAGGGTGATTGCCCGCAGACGTCCCACGTCGGCCATCCGACGCTCGGCCAGCCGCTCGGCGGCCAGCTCGGGAGGGATGCCCTCGTCGTCCGCGATCTGGAACACCCGTCGCGTGGTGTCGAAGATCGCGGCCGCCTTGAGCTTCGCCCGCTCGAAGACGAAGCCCTCGATCTCGTCGGCCACCTGGATCACGCCACCGGAGTTGACACAGAAGTCGGGGGCGTAGAGAACACCCCGGTCGGCCAGCACCTTCTCCACGCCCGGGTGGGCGAGCTGGTTGTTCGCACCACCGCAGACGATCTTGGCGCGCAGGGCCTCGACGACGTCGTCGGTGAGCGCGCTACCGAGGGCGCAGGGGGAGTAGACGTCGATGTCGGCGGCCGCCAGCGCGTCGGTGTCCGCGACGACCTCGACCTGGGGGTGCTCGGCGGTCAGCCGCGCGACCGCGTCCTCGTTCACGTCGGCGACCACCACCCGGGCGCCGTCCTCGAGCAGGTGGCGCACGAGATGCCGACCCACCTTGCCGACCCCAGCCACGCCCACGGTGCGACCGGCGACGGTCGGCGAGCCCCAGACGTGCTCGGCCGCTGCCCGCATGCCCTGGAACACGCCGTACGCCGTGAGCACCGACGAGTCCCCGGCACCGCCGTGCGCCTCCGAGCGACCGGTGACGAAGTCGCATTCGTGGGCCACCATGTCCATGTCGGCGACGTAGGTGCCGACGTCGCACGCCGTGACGTAGCGCCCGCCGAGGGACTGCACGAACCGGCCGTAGGCACGCAACAGCGCCTCGGACTTGTCCACCGACGGGTCGCCGATGATGACCGCCTTGCCGCCACCGTGGTCGAGGCCGGCCAGCGCGTTCTTGTAGGCCATCGCGCGGGAGAGCGCCAGCACGTCGTCCAACGCGTCCTGCTCGGAGGCGTAGGGATGGAACCGGGTGCCACCGAGCGCAGGCCCGAGCGCAGTCGAGTAGATGGCGATGATCGCGCGCAGCCCGCTGGGCTCGTGGTTGCAGAAGACGACCTGCTCGTGCGGCTGCTGGCTGCCTGGCTGCCGACCGAGGACGGCGCTGCTCATGGTGATGAGCCTACGATGCGGCTCGTGACCGGCTTGCTGCCCAACCCGTACGCGGCGTACCTGCGGGTCTACGAGCCGCTGGTGGCGTTCGCACCGGAGGAACGAGCGACCTGGACGGCGTACGCCGAGCAAGCGGCGAGCCGGGTCGAGCGACTGCGCCGCGAGCACCGGCGGGCGCTGGTCGACCTGCTCAGCGTGCCGCCGGTCGCGGTTCCCGTGGATGAGAGCTCGGACGCGTTCGTCCTGGCGCAGGACGCCCAGGTGTTCGTCTGCCCGGTGCAGGCCCGGCTGCGCGCCTGGCTGGCGTTCGGGGAGTTCCGCGACGGCCTGCCGGACGCCCTGCTGCACGCGTTCGTGCCGCCGGCGACGGTGCGTCGCGCCGATGCCAACCGCGAGCTGTGGGCCGGCAAGGAGCCCGTCGGGCCGCTGCGGATCCAGACCGCGACCTGGGCGGTCCCGATCCACTGGTTCGTCGCGTTCTCGGAGGAGGACCGGGTCGTGCACCTGGCCGAACCGGACCGCTCGCTGGTGCACCGGGCCCGGATGTCGGCAGCCAGGCGCCGGGTGGGCCGGGCGCTGCGCACGCTGCGCCGCTCGATCGGGGAGGTCAGCTACGTCGAGGAGCTCGAGGGGCTCGGCCAGTGGCTCGAGGAGTTCCACCCCCGGTCCTGGCTGGAGCTGGACTATGGCGGGCTGGTCCACCTGCTCGGTGACGACGACCTGCGGGCCGACGAGTCCGCGCGGGACGTGGCCGCAGCCCTCCGCGCGCTCGCGGCCGGCGATGAGGACCTCGCCAGCGCCGCCTACGAGGCCCTGGTGGACCGCTGGGCGGCTGTGCGGGCGCTGGAGCACGCCAACTAGGGGATCCATCGGGAGGATCAGTACTAGTTACCTCTCCCACCCCGAAGATGGCCCGCAATGACCATTTCGGACATCCCTCGCAACGTGCACTATTAGCAACAAGGAACCGAGCTCGGTCGGTTTCGCCAGCGAAAGGCCCACGACATGAACACCCGTACCCCCGACGCAGAGCCCCTGTTGACCCCCGCTGAGGTCGCCACCATGTTCCGTGTCGACCCCAAGACCGTCACCCGGTGGGCCAAGGCCGGCAAGCTGACCTCGATCCGCACGCTCGGCGGACACCGTCGCTACCGCGAGACCGAGGTGCGCGCCCTGCTCGCCGGAATCCCGCAGCAGCGCTCCGACGCCTGAGGCTATTTCTGTTCTCTGGCCGTCAGCACGCAGAACTCGTTGCCCTCGGGGTCGGCCAGAACGACCCAGCGCACGGGTTCGGCCGCTTCTGACTGCCCCACCTCGACCTTGCGGGCGCCCAGCCCGATCAGCCGGTCGACCTCGGCCTGCTGGTCGTCGGGGTTCAGGTCGATGTGCAGGCGGTTCTTGACCGACTTCGCCTCGGGCACCGTTACGAAGATGATGCCCGGGTAGGTGTGCTCGTCACGCGCGATCACCATCTCGTTGTCCGACTCGTAGACGACCTGGTAGTCCAGCACCTGCGTCCAGAAGTCAGCCAGCCGGCGGACGTCGGTGGCGTCGATCACGACTGTCCACCAGCGGCTTCCCATCGGCTCGGCTCCCCTCCTCGTTGCCAGTGATCATGCAGTTCCTGCGCAGGAACTGCGTGATCACTGGGTAGTTCTGGTTCGTGAACTGAGGGTGGTGGCCAGGGGCGGGGTCGAACCGCCGACCTCACGATTTTCAGTCGCGCGCTCTACCAACTGAGCTACCTGGCCGCCGGTGCTGCCGGCCGTGCGCGGTCCTGACGGGATTTGAACCCGCGACCTCCACCTTGACAGGGTGGCGAGCACTCCAAGCTGCTCCACAGGACCATTCAATTGTTGCGTCGCGCATGCGCAAACCGTGCGTGCCCCCAACGGGATTCGAACCCGTGCTACCGCCTTGAAAGGGCGGCGTCC
>JBDUAP010000314.1:0-3530 GCA_040004585.1 Sporichthyaceae bacterium | reverse complement strand
CGCTTGGATCTCGCCGAATACATACCAGCGACCGCCGAGCTCGCGATCACCTCGATGGCACTGGCCATTCCGCTCGGGATCCTGTTGGGTGTGATCGCCGCGCTCAACCGCAATCGCTGGATCGACCAGGTGCTGCGTGTGGCGTCGCTCGGCGGGATGTCGACGCCGCAGTTCTGGCTGGCGCTGGTCGCGCTTTATGTCTTCTTCTACAAGCTGAGCTGGGTGCCCGGCAGCGGCCGTCTTGACGCGATCGTGCTGCCGCCCCCGCACACTACCGGCCTCGTAACCCTCGACGCTTTGCTGGCAGGCCAGTTCGACGTCTTCAGGAACGCGGTCCTGCACCTGATCCTGCCCGCCTGCGTGCTGGCGGCCTTTAACACGGGGCTCTTCACGCGCTTCACGCGTTCGGCGGTACTCGAGGTGCTCGAGAACGACTACGTGCGGACCGCACGCGCGAAGGGCCTGCCCGAGCAGACGGTGGTCTTCCGCCATGTGCTGCGCGCAGCCTCGCCGCCGGTCATGACAGTGGTCGGACTGGCCTTCGGGAACGTGATCACGGGCACCGTGCTGGTCGAGAACATCTTCTCCTGGCCAGGCATCGGCCAGTACTCCTACCGGAGCGCCACCTCGCTCGACCTGCCAGCCATCGTCGGCGTGATGCTGTTCGTGGGTCTCGTCTACATCTTCGTCAATATGTTCGTGGACATCCTCTACGGTGTGATCGACCCCCGGGTGCGGGTGGCATGAGCCCGAACGCGAGGGGCCTCCGTCCGCGCTTCTCGGTGGTACGCCGCATCCCCGGTGCCTGGCGGCAGCCGTTGACGCTGGTCGGCATCGCGATCGCCGGAGCATGGGTGCTGGTCGCGATCCTGGCGCCGTGGATTTCACCGTACGACCCGCTCGCACAAGGCCCCGACCTCTACCAGGCGCCCTCAGTGGCGCAGTTCTTCGGCACCGACGAGCTCGGGCGCGACGTGTTCTCGCGCGTTCTCTGGGGGGCACGCGTCTCGATACCGCTGTCGATGCTGCTGGTCAGCCTCTCGTTCGCGATCGGAGGGACCCTGGGCGGCTTCGCCGGCTACCTTGGGGGCTGGGTCGACGAGATCGTGATGCGGTCGGCGGACTTCGTGTTCGCCGTACCGACGATCCTGCTCGCCATGGCCGTAGTGGCGGCACTCGGCCCCGGCATCCTGCACGCCGTCTTGGCGGTCGTTCTGGTGTCCTGGCCCGGACACGCACGCGTCGTACGCGGGCTCGTGCGCACAACGATGCAGTCCGAGTACGTGGCGGTGGCGCGCCTCCTCGGCGCTCCTACGTGGCGAGTTCTCGCGGTCGACGTGCTCCCAAATGTGGCGGGGCCGGTCATCGTGCTCGCGGCTCTGGAGACCGGCAACGCCATCCTGCTCTTGAGTGCGCTGTCGTTCCTCGGGCTGGGCGCGCGGCCACCGGACGCCGAATGGGGCTCGATGGTGTCGACCGGCGCTCAGCATTTCCAGGCCTGGTGGATCGGCGTTTTCCCGGGCGCGGCCATCGTGACCGTGGTGCTCGCCTTCAACTTCCTCGGCGACAGCCTGCGCGACGTCTTCGACCCTAAGGCAATCATCAAGGCGCGGGGCGCCTGACCGTGCGACTCAGCGTCCAGGACTTGAGGGTCTGGTTGGACACCGCACGCGGCCCGGTGTCGATCGTCGACGGCGTCAGCTTCGACGTCGCGGCCGGCCAGGTATTCGGGTTGGCGGGCGAGAGCGGGAGCGGAAAGACGATCACCGCGCTGGCCATCCTCGGACTGCTACCTGGCGGCGCCCGTACCGAGGGAGCGGCGCTGCTCGAAGGCCGGGACTTGGTCGCGATGCCGGCCTCGCAGCGGCGGCGGACTCGGGGGCGAGAAATCGCGATGGTCTTCCAGGACCCGATGTCGTCGCTCCACCCGATGCTCACGATCGAGCGCCAGCTCACCGAGCACCTCCGCTATCACCTCGGAATGAGCCGGCAGGACGCCGACCGTCGGGCCGTCGAGCTCCTGACGCAGGTGCGGATCCCCGACCCCGAAGCCGCGCTACGCGATTACCCGCACCAGTTCAGCGGCGGGATGCGGCAGCGGATCCAGATCGCCATGGCCCTGGCTTGCGAACCCCGACTGCTCATCGCCGACGAGCCGACGACGGCCCTCGACGTGACGGTTCAGGCAGGGATCCTGCGGCTGTTGCACCGGCTCTGCCAGGAGAACGACCTCTCCGTCATCCTCATCACACACGACCTGGGGGTGCTCTCTGCGCTCGCCGACACGGTGACCGTGATGTACGCGGGCCGCGTGGTCGAGAGCGGACCCACTGCCGAGATCATGGGCCGGCCGCGGCACCCATACACGCGCGGCCTGCTCGATTCACTCCCGCACCCGGAGGCGGCGGAACGGGCCCTGCTTCCGATCGCCGGCGACCCGGCCCGACCAGAGGCTCGGCCGTCGGGCTGCGCGTTCCACCCTCGCTGCCGCTACGCGCTCGAATCATGCCGCATCGCAATCCCGCCACTCGTGCGCGTCACCGAGCGACGGCAGATCGCCTGCCCGGTGGATCCATTGATGGGCACAGCCGGATGAGCCTCCTCGAGCTGCGAGACGTGCACGTCGTCTACCGGCGGCGGGACGGCACGCCGGTGCCGGCGGTCGCCGGCGTTAGCTTGGATGTCAACGCTGGCGAGATCGTCGGCCTGGTCGGAGAGACGGGCTGCGGCAAGTCGTCGTTGGCCCGGGCCGCGGTCGGCCTCGTCCCTGTCACCCAGGGCTCCGTGACCTTCGACGGCAGCCCCGTCCACGTCCTCGGGCGACGCGCGCGGCCGCGCAGCGAGCGCCGCCTGCAGCTGGTTTTCCAGAACCCGTACGACTCGATCAACCCGCGGCGCACGGTGGGGGTGCAGGTCGCCGACGCCCTCGCCATCAACGGCGCGGTGCCACGCTCGGAGTGGGCGGCGCGTGTGGGCGAGCTCCTGCGTCGAGTGGGCATGCCGGCAGAATTCGGCCGGCGGTTTCCGCACCAGCTCAGCGGCGGCCAGCGCCAGCGCATCGCGATCGCCCGCGCCCTCGCCGCCGATCCGACGCTGATCGTCCTCGACGAGCCGCTCTCAGCACTGGATTCGTCGGTCCAGGCGCAGGTCGCGAACCTGCTGGTCGACCTGGCTCGGGACCTGGAGGTCGGCATGCTGCTGATCTCACATGACCTCGCGATCGTGCGGCAGGTCGCGCACCGCACTGCGGTCATGTATCTCGGATTGGTGGTCGAGACGGCCCCCACTGCGCAGCTGTGGAGCGATCCGATGCATCCCTATACCCGCGCGCTGATCGACGCCATTCCGAACGCCGACCGATCGGGTCAGCTGCCGGTCGCGCTGAGCGGGGAGATCCCGGACCCCGCGCGTCCGCCATCCGGGTGCCGATTCCACCCGCGCTGTTCGTACGTCATGGACCGCTGCAGGACCTCAGTGCCGGTCTTGGCTCAGAAGCCAGGAGATCGCGAGGTCGCTTGCTGGCTGCACGA
>JBDUAP010000039.1:0-11936 GCA_040004585.1 Sporichthyaceae bacterium | reverse complement strand
GGCCTTCGTGTTCCCCGCGAGGCAGGGGAAGCTGTTGACGGTGCAGAAGACCACGGTCACGGTGGTCGGGTCGCCCAGTCCGAATCCGGCGGTTCCGCTGGCGGTCGCGGTCTGTCCCGGGCCCGACGTGAAGCTGCTGATAACCACGGTCGGTGCCACGTTGTCGGTGTAGGTGACGGTCTTGTCGGTGGACGTGGCGACGGCGTTGAGGTTGCCGGCGGTGTCGGTGGCGATGCTGGCGGCGATGGCGGGTATGACGGTTCCCGTCTTGGTCATGCCGGTTGTGGCGACGTTGTAGACGGCGGTTCCACCACTGATGGTCGAGGTGGTGGGGAGGGCGGTGCCGGTGTAGGTGACGTCGGAGCTGGTGAAGCCGGTGACCGCTTCGCTGAAGGTAACGGTGAAGTTGATCGGAGTGGTTGTCGTCGGGTCGGGCTGCCCGGCGGCCTGGTTCAGCGTCACCGTGGGGAGCACGGTGTCGATCGTCACGGTGGTGCCGGTGGAGGCGGGGCTGATGTTGGCGGAGGAGTCGGTGGCGGTCGCCGTGATCGTGTGTGTGCCATTGGACAGGGCGCTGCTGGCGATCGAATAGGTGCCGGCTGCGGCGACCATGCTGCCGACCTGGGTGACCCCGTCGAACAACTTCACGGTGGACCCGATCTCGGCGGTGCCGGTGAACGTCGGGGTGGTGACCTTGGTGACGCCGTCGGTCGAGGAGGTCCCGGTGTCGCTGGCCGCGATCAGGAAAGGCGTTGACGGGGCGGCGGGTGGCGTGGTGTCGGTGTAGGTGACCGTGTTGTCCGTGAAGGTGGCCGCGGTGTTGCTGTTGCCGGCGATGTCGGTGACCTTGGCCGCGGCGATCGCCGGGATGACGGTGCCGGTCTTGGTCATGCCGCTGGCCGCGACGTTGTAGGGGCCGGTACCGCTGACGGTCGAGGTGGTCGCGAGGGCGGTGCCGCCGTAGGTCACGCTCGCGCTGCTGAAGGTGGCCACCGGCTCGCTGAAGGTTGCCGTGAAGTTGATCGGAGAGCTCGTGGTCGGGTCGGCCTGGCCGGCGGCCTGGTTGATCGTCACGGTCGGCGCGGTGGTGTCGATGGTCACGGTGGTACCGGCGGTAGTGGGCGCGGCGTTTCCGGCGACGTCGGTCTCGACGGCGGTGATGGTGTGGCTGCCGGTGGTCAACGTCCCGGCGAGGGCGGAATAGGTGCCGCCCACCACGGTGACCGGAACCCCGGTGATGGTCACCCCGTCGTACAGGGTGACGGTGTCGCCGGTGCCGGCCGTGCCGGTGAAGGTCGGTGCGGCAGTCTTGGTGATGCCGTCAGTGGAGGAGACGCCGGTGTCGCTGGCCGCGGTCAACGTCGGGGTCGACGCGGAGGTGGCGGGCGCGATCGTGTCGATCGTGATGACGCCTCCGGCCGAGGCGGGTCCGAGGTTTCCGGCGATGTCGGTGGAGGTGGCGGTCAGCGTATGGCTGCCTTCGGCCAGGGTGGGCGAGACGATCGAGTACGCGGTGGAGGCGGTGGTCTGGCTTCCGATCTGGCTGGCGCCGTCGTAGAGGGTCACGATGGCCTTTGATTCGTTCGTGCCGGTGATCGTCGGTGTGGTGACCTTGGTGATGCCGTCGGTGTTGGACTTTCCGGTGTCGCTGGCGGCCAACAATTTGGGAACCGACGGGGCGACCGGCGCGATCGTGTCGATGGTGACGGAGATGGAGGTGGACACCGGTCCGAGGTTGCCCGCGACGTCGGTGTTCTTGGTGGTGATGACGTGGACTGCGTTGCTCAGCGCGGGGGAGGTGAACGAGTAGGTGGTCGTCGCGGCCGTGAGGCTCGCGATCTGGACGCCCCCGTCATACAACGTCACCAGGTAGCCCGCGGTGGTCGTGCCAGTAAAGGTGGGGGTGGTGATCTTTGTGTTGTTGTCCGTCGATGACCTACCCGTGTCCTGGGCCGCGGGGAGGTCCGGTGTTCCGGGCTTGGCCGGTGCCGTGATGTCGATCGTGATGCTGGTGGACGTGGACGCGACCCCGGTGTTGCCTGCGACGTCGGTGGCCTTGACCGTCATCGGCTTGACGCCGGTGGTCAGGGCACTGGACGTGACGCTGTATGCGCCGCCAGTGGCCACTGCGGTGCCGACCACGGTCGCGCCGTTGTAGAGCGTGACGGTTGATCCGTTCTCTGCGGTGCCGGTGAAAGTGGGCGTGGTCACGTTGGTGATCCGGTCGATCGACGAGGATCCGCTGTCGCTCGCCGCGATCAGGAACGGCGCAGACGGTGCCGCGGGCGCGGTCGTGTCGATCGTCACGCTGCTGCTCGCCGAGGCGGGGCTCATGTTGCCGGCCAGGTCGGTTGCCTTCACCGTCATCGTGTGGACACCGCTTGCGAGGAGGCTGGAGTTGATCGTGTAGACGCCGCCCGTGGCGATGCCGCTGCCGACCGAGGTGACCCCGTCGTACAGCGTGACGGTGGAGCCAGCCTCCGCCGTCCCGGTGAAGGTGGGGGCCGTGACCTTGGTGATGCCGTCGGTGGACGACGATCCGCTGTCGCTGGCCGCGGTCAACCCCGGCGCAGATGGCGCGCTGGGCGCCACCGTGTCGATCCGCACGACGTCCGACCCGGTCGCGCTGTCATTGCCGGCGGTGTCCCGGGCGGAGAAGGTGATCGTGTGGGTGCCGTCCCCGGACACCGACACCGCGGCCGTAGAAGTCGTGACGGTGACCGGCGACCCGGCGTCAACCGTGTAGGTGATCGACGCGATCCCCAAACCTGCAGACGCGGTCAGGTTCACGATGACGGGGCTCGAGTTGTTGTACCCGCTGCCGTTGGGGGTAGGCGACACGGAGGTCACCGTCACGGTCGGCAGGCTGGCGTTGTTGATCACTGTCACGCTGCTGCTCGCGGCGCTGACCGCTGTCCAGCTGCCAAAGATGGCGGTCACCGTGTAGTGGTAGTCGCCGTCGGTGACGCCCAGGTCGTTGCAGCTGAGGGCAGACGTGGGCGATGAGGCGGAGGTACCGCAGGCCGGGAACGTGGCGGAGTCACTGTCGCGTACCCGGGTCACGAAGTAACCAGATGCCGATTCGCCGGTCCCGAGCACAGAAGCGGTCCAGCTCACGGCCACCGTGGAGCTGTTGATCGGGGCGGACGCGGCCACCCCCCCCGGTGCGCCCAGCATGCCTGTCCCTGCGCTGCCGGTCCCCGAGCCGGCAGAAGCCCAAAAGCCCCACGCCGCCGACCCGACGGACAACAGCGCGACAACACCGAGCGCGGCCAGGCACACCCGCCGGATCATCGCGGTGCCCGCACCGTCGGCTCAGCGCCGGTCGACGCGGTGACGCTCGTCCTGGGCATGGTCAACGGGTCTTTCCTTGACACTGGCGCGGGAACGGGACGTCCGGTACGGGGCGCCGTGAAGCGCCCCGGACCGGACGATCGCTGCCTAGCTGCTGGTGTAGGCGATGGTGACCACCGCGGTCTTGCAGGCGTCCTGGTTGACGGCGGGCTTGTTGTTGAACTGGATCGTCAGGCCACTCCACGCGCCCACCCCGGTGCCAGCGGCGACCTGCGCGCCCACTGTCGCGGTGCCGGCAATGGTGTAGTCGGTGGGACCACAGCCCGGCTGGTCGGTGCCGGTCACCGTGGCGGTGACCGCGGCCACGAACACCGGGCCGGCGTTGGGGTTGTCGAAGTTGCCGCTCAAAGCCTGTGCCGGCAACCCCGGGGCGAGACCGGACACGGTGCTGGTCTGGTTCACGACCACGGCAACGTTGCTGCCCGTCCCGGCAGCACCCGAGCCCGAGCCAGAGTTGGTCCAGTAAGCCGCGGCGATGCCGCCGCCCACCAGAACGGCCGCCACCGTGAGGGCGATCAGTGTGAACCGCTTCTTGTTCGTGTTCATGATGTCCTTTTTCCGTTACGCGAGACTGAGAGGAAACGGCCCAATATTCGGTCCAGCCACGGTTCGGCGCGACCGCGGTCTTTATCGGCCGATCGGGCGAATCGCTTGAGCCGAGCCTCAGAAGCCTGGCCGGTCGGTCATTCAATGCAGCCGACCGGCTGACAGGGTGCGGGTGGCGAGACCCCGCGTGCCCGGCGGCTTCGCAGCGGAGGTGGCGCGGGCTTGAGCGGGAAATCAGCGAGAGCGGACGCACGCGGAGCGCACGGGTCCAGCCACGACTGGATGGTGGGCTATGGGAAGGTGGAGGATGAAGCGGCCACGATAGGAGGTCGTGGTGCTGCTGGATCAGTGCCGGTTGCCGGTCGTCCTGGCCCCACTCGCGGGAGGCCCCTCGACGCCCAAGCTGTGCGCGGCCGTCAGTGACGCGGGCGGCCTGGGGTTTCTTGCCGCCGGATACCTTTCAGCGTCCGAACTCGCGACGCGCATCGACCGGACCCGAGCGCTGACGAGCCGGCCCTTCGGTGTCAATCTCTTCGTCCCGGGGACTTCCGCGGAGAGTTCACAGGTAGCCGCGTATGCGCCAGGACTCGCGCGGGAGGCGGAACGTGCGGGTGTGCAGCTCGGTGAGCCTCGCTGGGACGACGATGACTGGGCCGCCAAGCTGGATCTGCTGGCAACGTCCCCGGTGGAGGTGGTGTCCGTCACCTTCGGCTGCCCATCACCTGAGGACGTCGCCCGCTTGAAGCGTTCGACCGGTGAGGTGTGGGTGACCGTCACCACGGTCGACGAGGCGCGTCAGGCCGACGAGGCCGGCGCCGACTGCCTCGTCGTGCAGGGCTCGGAGGCTGGCGGGCATCGCGGCGGCGGCACCGATGACCACGACGGCCTCGGCTTGTTGGCACTCATCCAGCTTGTTCGGACGTCCTCGTCCACTCCGTTGATCGGCACCGGAGGTATCATGACGGGGGCTGGTCTTGCTGCGGTCTTGGCGGCAGGCGCTCGCGCCGGTGCCTTGGGCACCGTGTTTCTGCGTTGTCCAGAGGCCGGGACGTCACGGGTGCACCGGGAGGCGCTGGCCCGGCACGATAAACCCACAGCGCTCACCCGCGCGTTCACGGGGCGGCTCGCCCGAGGCATCAGGAACCGCTTCCTCGACGAGCACACCGATGCGGCTCCCACGGCGTACCCACAGGTCCACCACCTGACAGCCCCACTGCGAACCCATGGGCGCAGCATCGGCGATGCCGACCTGGTCAACCTCTGGGCGGGACAGGCGTACGCGCTCACGTCCGACCTTCCCGCGAAGGAGATCGTCCAGCGAGTAGCAAACGACGCCCGGACGGCCCTCGAGCACGCCCGTCAAGTCCTCGGCTGACGGCCGCAAGAGCGCCGGGATCACGCGAGGAGGGCTCTGACCTGGCGCGATAACTGGAGCGGGTGACGAGAATCGAACTCGCACTGTCAGCTTGGGAAGCTGATGTTCTGCCATTGAACTACACCCGCTGGCGAATGGCCGTCATCCTACCGAGGCGCCGATACGCTCGCCACACGCTGCTCGCCGTAGGCATGGAGGCGTCGTGGAGGACTTCCAGGTACGCGGATCGCCGCTGGAGTACTGGTTCGTCAAGGTGCAGAGCGGCGACCTCAGGTTTCTCGTCGACTGGATCGTTCGGCGCCGGTCGGGGCAGGCCGAGGTACGAGTCAGCCTCTTCGTCCGCGGTGTCGGTCGTGTCCTGCACGCGACGAGCGGCAGCTGGCGGGAGGCAGGGTCGCGCGTCGAGGTCTCAGGCTGCACGCTTAGCCCGACCAAGGCCGCAGGCTCGGTCGATGACGTGCGCTGGGACCTGACCTGTGACCCCGGGCTGTCCCGGCTGGACCCGGTCCCCCCGCCGGCCAAGCTGCTGCACCCCTTCGACCTCGAGCTCGCCAGCCGGCCTCGCGCCGTCTTCACCGGGACGGTCGAGGTCGCCGGTGAGACGTTCGACCTCGCCGAGGCACGGGGAACCATCAACCACTACTGGGGCCGGCGGCTGCCGGACGCCTGGGTGTGGATCTCGGCTGATCTCGGTGACGGCGACGGGGTCGTGGAGGCTGCCCTGATCCGGACCCGCCTGTGGGGCGTGCCGCGCACCCGTCAGATCGGCGGTTACGTCATGGTCGAGGGTGGCGGCCGAACGACACAGATCCTCGCTCCGACGTACGGCCGGTTGTCCGTTGCCGGCGCCGACGCGTCGTTCGAGATCCGGGCCCGGGCGCGCGGTCGCGAGTTACGGCTGACAGCGGGGGCCCCCAGCTCGGCGTACAACGATCTCGGCGAAGACATCCGGCAGACCCTGATCGGCGACGTCACCGTGGAGGGCTGGGGATCGTGCTCCGGATCCGCCGGGCTGGAGCATCGCGGCGACTTCCTGACCTCCCGGTAGGGTCGGCGCCGTGCTGCTTTCGGACCGCGACATCCGCAAGGAGATCGAGTCAGGACGCGTAGTGATCGACCCGTTCGAGACGATCATGATCCAGCCGTCCAGCATCGACGTGCGCATGGACCGCTACTTCCGGGTCTTCGAGAACCACCGCTACCCGCACATCGACCCGATGGTCGAGCAGGCCGACCTGACTCGCTTGGTCGAGCCGCTCGGCGACGATCCGTTCATCCTGCATCCGGGCGAGTTCGTGCTCGCCTCGACGTACGAGGTCGTCACCCTGCCCGACGACGTGGCAGCTCGCTTGGAGGGAAAATCAAGTTTGGGCCGCCTCGGGTTGCTGACGCACTCGACGGCGGGCTTCATCGACGCCGGCTTCTCCGGCCACGTGACCCTTGAGCTGTCCAACGTCGCCACCTTGCCGATCAAGCTGTGGCCGGGGATGAAGATCGGTCAGCTCTGCTTCTTCCGGCTGTCCAGCCCGGCCGAGGCGCCGTACGGCTCAGGTGCCTCCGGCTCGCGCTACCAGGGCCAGCGCGGCCCGACCCCGTCGCGGTCGTTCCAGAACTTCCACCGCACCCAGATCTAGCGGACGGCGCGGAGCATCCGGCTGCGTGGGGTGCCAACACCGGCGGCGCCGGTCGGCTGAGGGCGCGTCGAGACCCAGACGGGCAGCAGCTCAGCCGCCATCGACTGGGCGAAGTGGTGACCCTGACCGTGACCGCAACCAAGGTCACGCAGCAGAGCGGCGGTCTCCGGGGTCTCGATGCCCTCGGCGACGACCTCGATGTCGAGGTGGCTGGCCAGCTCGGCGACGGCTTTGACGATCGCGGCGTCGCGGCTGCGGTCGTGGATCTGGCTGACGAACGAGCGGTCGATCTTCAGCTGCTGGATCGGCAGCTCGGACAGGTGGGTCAACGATGAGTAGCCGGTGCCGAAATCGTCGAGGGAGAGGCGGACACCGAGGCGGCGCAGGTCGGCGAGCAGCCCGAGCGCGCGGTCGGCGTCGCTGAGCACGATGCTCTCGGTGATCTCCAGGGTGAGCAGCTGGCTCGGCAGGTCGTACTGCGAGAGCACCCGCGCGACGGCCGCCGGCAGCGCGTTGTCGAGCAGAGAGCGGGCCGAGAGGTTCACCGAGATGCCGATCTCGAGGCCCTGCTCGCGCCACCTCGCGCAGGCCGCGACGGCGCGGTCGAGCACCAGCTCGGTGAGGGGCACGATCAGCCCGTTGCGCTCGGCCAGGGGCAGGAACAGGTTCGGCCGCAACGTGCCGCGCACCGGGTGATGCCAGCGGACCAGGGCCTCGGCCGAGACCAGCTCGCCGGTGACCAGGTCGACGACCGGCTCCACCTCGATGTCCACGTCGCCGTCGTTGATCGCCTGCCGCAGCTCGCCCATCAGCGAGAGCAGCGACGGGTCGTGAACGTCGATGTCCGGGCGGTAGGTGACGGACGCGTCCGGGCCGTTCTTCGCGGCGTACATCGCGATGTCCGCACGCTTGAGCAGGTCCGACACCGTGCTGCCGTGGGCCGGGGCCAGCGCGATGCCGGCGGCGCCGGACAGGTGCAAGCGCTCCTGGCCCATCGCGAACGGCGTCTCGAGCGCGTCGAGCAGCTCGCGGGCCACGCGCACCGGCTCCCCGTTGCTGGTGGGGCGCATCAGCACCGCGAACTCGTCGCCGCCGAGCCGGGCGACCGTGACGCCGGGAGGGGCGGCTTCGCTGAAGCGTCGCGCGACCTCGCGGATCAGGTCGTCACCGATGTGGTGGCCGAGGGTGTCGTTGACGGCCTTGAAACCGTTCAGGTCGATGATCATGATGGCGACCAGGCCGCGGGTGAGGCGGGCCTGTGCCAGGGCCGCGGTCGCCTCGTGGGCGAGCTGGGCCCGGTTGGGCAGTCCGGTCAGTGCGTCGTGCAGGGCGTCGTGACGCAGCCGCCCGATGAGCATCTCGTTGTGCAGCGCGACCGACGCGTGGTTGGCGATGGTCTGCAGAAGCTGGACGTCGGCGTTGGAGAAGCCGCGGACCTCGCCGAGCCGGTCGTGCACGGCGAGTGCGCCGACCGTGTGCCCGTCATAGCGCAGCGGCGCGAGCACGGCCTCGCTGGCCGCACGCGACTGCAGGTACGCCGCACCGAACGCGTCGTCCGGCCGAAGCAGCATCGCATCGCCGGGAGCGAGCAGCCCGCGGACGAGCAGCCCGGTCCCGACCGCGTCGAGGTCGTCGAGCTCCTCCACCTTGTTGCCGTCGAAGCGGCACAGCGACATCTGGCCGTCGCCGAAGCGCAGGACCTCGGCCGCTTCGCCGCGCAGCAGCTCGCGGGCCTGGTGCAGGATCGAGGGCAGTACGTCGTCGGACTCTGGCGCAACAGAGAGCTCGCGGCTGAAGTGGAACAGCCGTTCGAGGCTGTTGTGCCGCTCGGCCAGCGAGGCGTAGGCGCGGTAGCCGAGCATCAGCACCGCACCGGCTGCCAGCAACGGGACGGCGGACAGTGGGCCCAGCCGCAGGGTGAGAACCGGCACCAGGCCGAGCAAGGCGCTCGCCGCAGCGATCCCGACACCCATCGTCGTGCTGCGCCAGCCCGCGAGCGGGGACGCCCCGTCGTACCAGCGGATGATCAGTTGCAGGACGAACAGGTCGACGGCCATCGCGGCAGCCGCCGCGAGAATGGCGCCGGCCCACTCCCGTGGTCCGTCGGCGGTGCTGCCGCCACCGACCGCGGCGAAGATGGTCAACGCAACCGCTGTGTCGGTGAAGACCAGGGCGATGTTCACGCCCGACTTGAGCAGCGTCTGCTTGCGGTGGAGCAGCATCACCAGGGCCGGGCCGACGACGCGGGCGACCAGCAGGTCCTCGGGCATCGAGTAGAACAAGGCCAGCACGAGCGGGATCTCGCTGATGGAGATGCTCTGCGCCTCGCGGCCGACCTGGATGTGGAAGACCCAGATCTCGGTGGCGGCGAACATCAGCGCCAGCAGCCACCAGGGGATGCGCAGGTCTACCGGGGCATCAGGCGGGCTGATCTGGAGGGCGATCCAGAGCGCGGTGCCGACCACCGCCAGCACCGCAACCAGGCCCAGGACGCGGCGGGTGGGTCGCGTCGTACGTCGGATCGGGGCCGGCAGTGTGCCGAGGGCATCTGCCGAAGCATTCACGCTGACCTTTCGACCCGTTCGGGCACTGGCCTTAGAGGGAGCGGGTCAGATCCACGAAGCGCCGGGGGCGCATTCACGGCGGTCCTGGTTCATGCTCTTCTCCCCGCTGCTCGCTGCGCTGGTTTCACGGTCCGAATACGCCTGTGTCATCGTCATGGCGATCACTCCCACCCTGCGCTGGACCACAGGTCGTTTGCCCATTGAGCGTCGGCCCAGGTGGCACCCGCCCACGTCGCGCCGGCCCAGGTCGCCCCGGCCCACGTCGCGCCGGCCCAGGTGGCGCCTTCCCAGTCGGCTCCGGCCCAGGTCGCCCCGGCCCAGGTCGCTCCGGCCCAGGTCGCCCCGGCCCAGGTCGCCCCGGTCCAGGTCGCTCCGCCGGACACCGGGCCCAGCCAGCCGCCGCCGGCCCAGGTGGCGCCGTTGAGCACGTCCCCGTCCTGGCCCACGTTGAGGTCGGCCGGTGTGACCGGGTTGCCGAGGATGTCCCGCTCCCCGGCCAGCGCGACCCCGTTGACCTTCAGCTTGAAGCGGCCGCGGGCCTTGTCCAGCGAACCGCCGCCGGCGTTGACGTTGAGGGCGGGCATCGTGCGGCCCGCTGACCAGTAGGCGCTGGTGAGGTCGAGCGCGCCCGCACCCTGTGCGTCCGTGTCGTACCCGGCGAGGGGTTTGGCGGAGCGGCGCAGGAGGTCCTTGACCTGGTCCGGGCTGAGGTAGGGGCGCTGCGAGAGCAGCAGCGCCGCCGCACCGGAGACCACGGCCGCGGACTGAGAGGTGCCGCTGCCCTTGAAGAACCGGGTGGCGACCATGCCGCCAGGGCGCGTGGAGTCCACGAAGGAGCCCGGAGCGCGCAGGCTGACGATCGACGAGCCGGGTGCCACTAGGTCGGGGCCACGCATCCCCAGCGCGGTTGCGCCGCGCTGGGAGAACGCCGGCACCGTGTCGTCGGCGCGGTCGGCGGTGCCCTGGGTGTTCTGGGCGCCGACCGCGAGCACCGCCGGGTCGTACGCCGGGTTGGCCAGGCCGAGCCGGGTGCCGTCACCGTTGCCGGCGGAGACCACGACGACCACGCCGCGGCTCCAGGCCACCTCGGTCGCGTGGGCCAGCGGGTCGAGGCGGTAGTCCTGCGCCGAGTCGGTGCCGAACGAGAGGTTGAGGACGCGGATGTTCAGCCCGTCCTTCTGGCCGTGCTCGATGATCCAGTCGATCGCCGCGATCACCTGGGACACGTCGGTGCTGCCGTGCGCGTCGGCGAGCTTGAGGCTCACCAGTCGCGAGCCGGGCGCCATCCCGAGGAAGTGGGTGTTGTCGGTCGTGTAGGTGCTGGGAGTGGTGCCGCTGTCGCGGCCGGCGATGATGCCGGCCATGTGCGTGCCGTGCCCGAACGTGTCCAGGTGGCGCAGGTTGGAGACCTGCGACTCCAGGGAGAGGTCCGGGCCGAGCACCAGCTTGTTGGGCGTCGTCAGGCCGTTGACCGGCAGGATGCCCGAGTCGAGCAGGGCGACGTCGATCCCCTGACCGGTGTAGCCGTTCTTCCAGAAGGTCTGGGCGCCGGTCAGCTTGGTGACGTTGGTCATGTCGCCAGGAAGGCCGGTCGGGCCGACCAGGCTGGCGACCGTGCTCGTGACGTCGCCGATGATGCCGGTGTCCTGCAGCTTGACCCTGCTGTCCGCGGTCACAGTCTCGACGCCGACCGAGGCGCGGAGTCGGCCCACGGCGCGGTCGGGCATGTCGACCACGACGGTGCTCAGCGAGTGCTGCGAGGAGACGAGCTGGCCGCCGAGCGCGACAGCGGCGTCGCCCACGGCCGGCAGGCTGCCGGGCTCGGCCCGCACGATCACCCGGGTGACCTGGTCCGCGCCGGCCGTGGCCGGGGTCGACCCACCCATGGCGGGCGATGCAAACACACCGCCGAGTGCGACCGCCGCGGCGACGACAAGGCGCCACCTTTGCGGTCGAGCAAATCGCTGCGGCTTCACGAAACCCCCTGGCCAGACGACGTCCTGCAATGGAGTCGTTACTGTGCCTTTACTTGTTACGGAAAGTCATTGGCGCTTGACCCAGTGCACCCGAATGGCTTTGCGCTCAGGCTCACAAAGGGCCATTCGGCCGATGTGTCCCCGGAAGGATGGCGACCCTGAACCGCCGAACGGGGGACCCCCCGATGCGCGTTCGTGACCTTTCCTGGCCGCCCCCTCATGCGGGCTCGTCACCTCTCCCGGCCGGCCCGCGAACGATCTTGCGACCCGCTCCCGGATGCTCATCCGGCGGGGCTGCCGTCGCCGTCCGGGCCACCCCCGACAGGGATGACCGTGATCGGCGGACGTCGTACCGACCGCACGAGAAGCTGCGCGACGTCGACGACCTCAACGTCCTCGCGGGCCGATCCGTCCTGCTTCTTCGTGTTCACCGCGTCGCCGAGCATGACCAGGCAGAACGGGCAGGCGGTGGAGACGATGTCGGGGT